>JASLCF010000146.1 GCA_030146155.1 Savagea sp. | reverse complement strand
CACCATGTGCAATCAGTTCTTCAAAATCTTTTTTTCTGACTCCTCTTGAACCGATGTCATCATAAAGTACACGAACTTTTACCCCTTGCTTTGCTTTACGCACCAATACCTCATAAATACGTTTTCCTAAGTTGTCTAATCTAAAAATATAATATTGAAAGTGGATATGGTCTTTTGCTTGTTCTAAGTCTGCAATTAATGCTTCGAATTTTTCTGTACCATCCGCATAAATAGTCATCGCATTGTCTTGCGTAAATACAGCGTGATTATTTTTAAGATGCATAAAAATCATGGATTCATATAGCTCAGCCTCTGGTTTTTTGAAGTGGAATGAGCCATCTTCAATCGCTTCCATTTGATAGGAAATTAATTTTTCGATTCCAATCTTATTTCTATCTTTCCACCTGAAGAGGTGTTTTTTTCGTAACTTTCTTCCGAGCAATAAATAAATGATAAATCCTAAAATCGGAATAAAGAAAAGAACGAGTAACCAAGCCCAAGTTGTTGCGGGATCACGCCGTTCCAAAAATATTAAAGCAATTGCTAGAAAACTGTTAATAATAAAAACAACCGCGATAATTAGACTTACAATGCCAGTTGACATAAAAGAAAAAACTCCTTTCCTTATGCAGATACTAATCTTAGTATATAGCATGTACAGGAAAAGAGTAGTGTAAACTTATGAATTTTCAACGGTCTTTAATGAGCGATTCGAACGTTGGAATAAAAATAAGAAGACGAGAGAGAGTACAGCAATGATTGCGGATAAGTAATAAATATTCCCACCCCAAGTTGTAAATAATCCGGCATATAAAATAGGGCCGAAAATACGTCCCATATTGTCCATAGAATAAGACATACCTGCTGCTGTACCATATTTACCTCCAGATTCTTTAGAAGTAAGTGATACTAAGATTGTACGACCAAGTGCATTCCCAGCTGTGAATACACTTAATGCAACCCCAGCGAAGATTAAACTATTGGTAAATGGAATGAGCAAGAGTCCTAGTGCTGTGATGACTTGAGCCCCAATGATCCATTTGACTTCTGTCCCGTTTTTAACTCGACGTACAACTCCACCTTGCATCGCCGCGTCTACAAATCCACTTGCCATAAATAAATAGCCGACTTGTTTAGGTGTAATTTCGATTTGTTGCATTTGAAACAACTGAAAAGTTGCTTCGACGCCTGCAAGTAAAAAAGTGATGAGAAAACTAGTGATAAACAAATAACGAATTCTATATTTCCATAATACACTCGCGCCGTCAGGAACCAATGCACGTTTTGTAGCATCGCCGCGTCTTTCTGGTTCTTTTAAAACAACTGAAGCATAAACGAATAAAACAAGTGTGAGAATCCCTGAGGCGATGAATGGAAGTTTGAAACTATAATCTCCTAGTACGCCACCAATGGCTGGTCCGAAAATAAAACCTAATCCGATAGACATACCAAGAAGACCCATGTATTTATTTCGATTGTCTTCATTGGTCATATCAGCAACAAATCCTGTAACAGCTGTGTATAGAGCACCAGAGAAAACGCCCCCAACAACACGTGAAACATAAAGAAGGGGAAGACTCTGCATAAAGAGAGCGAATAAAAAGAAGCTTGCACTGAATCCTAGTAAACCGGTTAATATTAATTTTTTGCGTCCTGTTTGGTCAGATAGTTTCCCCCAAAGAGGAGCAGTGAAAAATGAAGCTAAGGCATAGACAGTTAAAAGTCCACCAACATGCACTTCTGAAAAGCCTTCTGCAACAACAACTTCAGGTAAAATTGGAATGATGAGCCCGAACCCTAAATAAACAAAAAATTGGACAGACATCAGTAATAATATTGCTTTTTTCATACGATAACCTACTTTCTCATTGAATAGTTAGCTATACCCCAAAATGGAGGTGTGTATGCTCTTATTAATAGTATACACGTTAAAGGTGAATAGAGAGTTACGGTTTATAAAACAAAAAACTGCAATCCTCGGATTGCAGTTTTTTATTAAAGTTTTATTTTTTGTAGTCGTAAAGCGTTTAATACAACAGAAACAGAGCTAAAAGCCATCGCTGCACCAGCAACCCAAGGAGCTAATAGTCCTGCAGCTGCAATTGGAATACCAACAGAGTTGTACGCAAGTGCCCAAAATAAGTTTTGTTTAATATTTCTAACCGTTGCTTGACTCATTGCAATGGTTTGCGGAACAAGGGTTAAATCACCTCGCATAATGGTAATGTCTGCCGCTTCCATAGCAATGGCCGTACCTGTACTCATTGCAATCCCAATGTTTGCAGTAGCGAGTGCAGGAGCATCGTTAATGCCATCTCCAACCATAGCAACCGTTTGTCCTTGTTGCATCGTTTGACTCACGACGTTTGCTTTTTCTTGTGGCAAAACATTAGCGACTACTTGATCAATTCCTACTTCTTTCGCAATCGCCTGGGCTGTTTTGATATCGTCACCTGTTAACATCATCGTTTGTAACCCTTGTGCATGTAATTGAGCAATCGCTTCTTTTGCAGAATCTTTAACAGGATCTGTAATGGCTAGTGAAGCAACGTGTTGACCTTCAACAGCCACATAAATCAGCGTAGCTCCCTTTTCTCTTTCACATTCAATTTCTTTTAATGAAGGATGGATAGAAATAGATGCTTCTTCTAACATTTTTTGATTTCCGATGTGAATATTTTGTTGCTGAATCACTGCTGTGACGCCACGTCCGATAATCGCCTCGAAATGACTCGGCTCTTCGTAAGAGGCACCCCGACCTTCTGCGTACTGTACAACTGCTTTTGCCAAAGGATGCTCAGAAGAAAACTCTGCAGAGTAGAGAAGAGAGAGGATTTCTTGTTCGTCACGTAATGAGTTGAAAGCAGCAACAGTAGGTTGTCCTTCTGTCAGTGTGCCTGTTTTATCAAAAATGATTGTAGTAATTTCTTTTGTTTTCTCCATTGCTTCCGCTGTCTTGAATAAGATTCCTAATTCTGCAGCACGGCCTGAACCCGCCATGATAGAAGTGGGTGTAGCTAAACCAAGTGCACAAGGACAGGCAATAACGAGAACAGCAATCGTACTTCGTAGGGCTGTTGCGAAGTCACCTGGTTGAATAAAGAGAATCCAACTTATAAAAGTAAGGAAAGCTAACCCAACAACAATAGGTACAAATACATTTGATATTTGATCTGCGAGTCGTTGGATAGGCGCTTTTGAGCCTTGAGCATCTTCGACTGTTTGAATAATTTGAGAAAGAATCGTATCTGCCCCAACATGTTGTGCTTCAATGATTAGTGAGCCTGTTTGATTAACAGTAGCTGCAAAAACATCCTGCCCTGTTGTTTTTTCTATCGGTAAGCTTTCGCCGGTCAACATCGATTCATCGAGCGTAGATTGCCCGCTAATTACTACAGCATCAACAGGGATGGACTCACCTGGTTTCACTAAAATACGATCGCCAACTGAGATCATATCTATCGGCTGTGTCGTCCAGACTCCGTTTACTTCAACCGTTGCTTGCTGTGGTTTTAGTCCCATTAAAGCTTGAATGGCATCAGATGAACGTCCTTTTGCTTTTGCTTCAAATAATTTACCAAGTAAAATTAAAGTAATTAACACAGCACTGGTTTCAAAATATAAGCCCTCGTGCGGAGAAGTGAAAACAAGATACACAGAATAAAAATAAGCGGCACTTGTTCCTAAGGAGACAAGAACGTCCATATTGGCACTTTTATTTTTCAAAGAATAATAAGCCCCGCGGTAAAAAATAGCACCTATACCAAATTGAACAGGAGTAGCAAGAGCCCATTGTACATAAGGGTTCATTAGCCAAGTTGGAACATACACGCTACTTGTAAATGAGAAATGAGCAAACATGGTCCATAGTAAAGGAAGAGAAAATGCAGTACTGATCCAAAATAAACGAGTTCTTTTCGTTATTTCATCTTGCTTGTGATCTTGTTGTTCAGGAGATGATGTTGTTAATTCGGCATCAAATCCAACATTTTTAATTTTTTCGATTATCGCTTCCCTAGTAATCATGTTTGGGTTAAATACGACTTTACCTGTTTCTAAAGCGAGATTGACCGTCGCTTGTTCTACCCCTGACGTTTTATTTAAAACACGTTCAATTCGACCCGAGCAAGCAGCGCAAGTCATGCCTATAATATTCAATTGAACTTCTTCATGTTGAATCTGGTAACCTAATGATTCAACTTTTTGTTCGATCGTTTTCACAGATACGTTGTCAGGGTCGTAAAGAATCGTTGCTTTTTCAGTAGCAAAATTTACAGTGGCTTCAACACCTTCTAATTCATTTAATCCTTTTTCTACTCGATTTGAACAGGCAGCACAAGTCATCCCTTGGATATTAAATTGTTCTTTTTTCATCTAATCACCTTCCTTATACCGTATAGGGGTATATATTGTATCTTAAAAAAACGGGATATCCCGTTTTTTAAGATACTACTTCAAAGCCAATTGATTCAATCGTTTCTTCAATCGTTACAAGAGTGATTACTTTTTCGTCAAATCCAACTTCTACTTGATTTTGCTCTAAAGATACTTTGACAACTTGTACGCCCTCTTTTGCTTGCAATGCTGTTTCGATTGATTGGACACAATGGTTACAAGACATACCTTCTACTGAAATTTGAGTTGTTGTCATTAAAATCCCTACTTTCTCATTAATTTAGTGATTGTTGTTAATAATTCATCTAATATTTCTTCATCACCTGAAGCAAGTCGATCTTTTACACAGCCTTTTAAATGACCATCTAATAATACCTTTGCCACACTATTTAATGCGGATTGTGTAGCGGATAACTGGGTAATAATATCGTCACAGTAGACATCCTCCTCGACCATTCTTTTGATTCCCCGAATCTGTCCTTCAATCCGGTTAAGGCGATGTGTGAGATTAGTTTTAATTTCTTGCGGGTGGTGACTCTTTCGACAACTTGTGGTTTCTACAGTCATAGAATCGACTCCCTTCTCTACTTCTACTTGTAGCATAATATACGTTAAGGGGGTATGTCAAAGAGAAAGTTTGATTGTAATCTATCGAATTTTGTAGGTATGATTCAAAAATGGTTAACAGCGGATACATTCTCCTTTCCGACAGTTTACTCCTACGATATGTTGAACTTTACAAATAAAAAATATTGTAACAGAAATGAAACGTTTCAATCGGAAAATAAGTGGTATGATAGAAATAACAGAGAGGTACGAAACTTTGACTGATTCTAATCGTCAAAAAAAGTAAAGAGAGGTGGATTTCATGACGAAGCAACAAAACAATTTGTTAGCTGTAGTATCGAAATTAGCAAAACTAGGAGTTTCAATTTCATTGACTAAACCCAGAATTGATATGTTAAAAGCACTAACGCCTCCTCAAATTGAAGAACACCATTCAACGAAAGAAAATGCTACGAACGAATCTTAAGATTGTTGTAAAGAATGCATACATGTAAAAGATTGCCCCATTTGCTTAAAAGTGGGGCAATCTTTTTTAATCGGTTCTCCGTCAAATTATAGAAGAGAAGGATTTTAGTCCATCATGAAGAGGTGATTGTGAGAATGTTTAGAATGGTGTAGGTTCGCTGCTCCTCTGATAGAGTCGTCGAAGAAACGACCAGTCTACGTTGAAACAGTGAGTATTTGAAGTGCTAAAAGGCTTACGCTACCCCTGACTATTTAAAATGAAAATAACGTTAGTGAAATGCCACCACCTTCTTCAAAATCAGAAAAAGGCGA
The DNA here is from genome assembly GCA_030146155.1 of Savagea sp. Classification (GTDB taxonomy): domain Bacteria; phylum Bacillota; class Bacilli; order Bacillales_A; family Planococcaceae; genus Savagea. The sequence goes on along the minus strand of JASLCF010000146.1, from coordinate 9,229 downwards.
TTTTCTTTCACCAACGTTATAATTGTAAATCTTTTTAATCATCGTCTGTAAACATATAGGTTTGTTCATGAAATTTGATGCTGAAAATTAATCCTACCGCGAGTGACATACTGAAAATAGAACTCCCTCCATAACTAATGAATGGTAATGGGATACCTGTAATCGGTAGAAGTTGAATGTTCATCCCGATATTTTCAATCACGTGGAAAGCAATCATAGTGATTACACCCGTCGCTACATAGATACTAAATGGATCTTTGATTCTTAAAGCAATTTTTGTTAAGTGATAAATGAGTACGAAGAACATAATAATTACAAAACTTGATCCAATAAAACCAAATTCTTCACCCAATACACTGAAAATAAAATCGGTGTGATTTTCTGGCACGTAAACTTCCCGGTTTTTGAAGCCCTTCCCTGAAACTTCTCCGGAACCAATCGCCATTAATGTACGAATCAGGTTGTACCCTTCTTCAGAAGGATAGGAGTGTGGATCAAGCCAAGAATAAATTCGCTTCATTCTGAATTCATCAAGACCTAATCTTTCACGCAAGAAGTCTTGTTCAAAAATGGCCATCCAAACGACTGAACCAGCCACGACTCCCCCAGTTAGGAAAAGGGGTGATAAAATCTTCCAACTGATTCCTGCTACAATCATGACCCCCGCCGTAATAGATAAGAAGACTAAGGAAGTCCCTAAATCTTGTTTCAGAATAAAGTAGAGGGGCAAGGCGAGTGTGGCAAACATTTTAAGGAGTAATATAAAGTCTGTTTGAATAGATTTAAATGGCGTATTTTCATTATGCTTACTCACTACTTTGGCTAGTGCCAAGATATAGAAAGACTTCACAAACTCAGAAGGCTGTATGATTCCAATGACAGGCAGATTTAACCAACGTGTTGCTCCTTTAGAAGAGTATGAGAATGGACCGAACTTAACCATTGCTAATGAAATGATACCTGCAAATAATAAGTACCATGCTATTTTTTTATATTGATCAGGCTCTAAAATTAAACTCATTAAGATAATGATAAAGCCAGCGACAAACCACACGACTTGTTTTACTGCAAAGTTTGTCTGATATTGTCCACTCGTTTGAGCAGAAGAAATAGCAACGACACTAATTGTTGCTAATATAAGAAGTATAAAAAACAGACGCCAGTCAAAACGAGCAGCGAAGTTTTGTATGAATTTCATTTTTTCACCTAATTTCATCATCCATTATTCAACACTTGTTGAATGTCAGCTACTGTAAAAGTATAACTGAAAAAAAAGAATTTTTCACTGCTTTTGTTAGGACGTCTTTTGACATACAAAGTTGCTTCCTGCATTTAGGCTTAGATATTCATGTAGAAGTTACGCAAAACATGTTAAAATAAAAAGAAAAAAGAATGAGGGAACATGATGAAAAAAATTATTGGTTTAGTTTATGGTGGTAAATCAGCAGAACATGACGTGTCACTTGTGACTGCATTTTCAGTAATGCGTGCAATTGATTTTTCAATATACCGTGTTGTACCAGTTTACATTACGCTCGAAGGAGAATGGGTAGTCGGTGAAGTGAGAGATGATGCTTTTGAAAAGCAAGAACAATTACTCCTACCAACGACAGGTCAACAAGACTCCATTGCTTCTTTATTCCAGCAAGATCAACTTCCTTTTGATGTCGTATTTCCTGTGTTACACGGCACGAATGGAGAGGATGGAACGGTTCAGGGACTCTTTGAGGTGTTAAATATTCCTTATGTAGGGAATGGTGTACTCGCTTCAAGTGCAGCAATGGATAAAGTGGTCATGAAACAACTATTTGAAATTGCAGCGTTGAATCAAGTAGCTTACGTTCATTTTATCCGTTCTTCGTGGGAGAATAATCGCAAAGGATGGTTAGAAACGATTCGACAAGAGTTGACATATCCTCTATTTGTTAAACCAGCTAACCTAGGTTCAAGCGTTGGTATTAGTAAAGTAGATGAAGTGGGTCAGCTGGAGCAAGCCATTGATTATGCGTTTAAATTTGACCGAAAAATCGTAATTGAAAACGGAGTAACAGCAAGAGAAGTAGAGGTAGCTGTTCTCGGTAATGATTCGCCAATTTGTTCGGTCGCGGGGGAAATTAAACCACTCGCTGACTTTTATGACTATGAAGCTAAGTATAGCGATCAATCTACAGAATTAGTCATCCCTGCTGTATTAGACGAGAAAGTGTATGACGAATTAGTACGTATGGCAAAAGAAGCTTACCGAGTATTAGATTGTGCGGGACTTGTTAGAGCTGATTTTTTTGTAACGGATAACCAAGAGATTTACATTAACGAGGTGAATACGTTACCTGGATTTACTCCTGTGTCTATGTATCCGTTACTGTGGAAAGAAACAGGGAAACCTTATTCTGAATTGATTACGGATTTAATCGATTTAGCTTATGAACGCTATGAAGAAAAACAAAGTATTCAATATACGAGGGATTAACATGAAAAAACAATTACAAGAAATTCAGCAGTGGTTAGATTGTGAAGGTCAGCTTATTGAAAGTCAACTCGTGAAAGGTGTCTCGATTGACTCCAGACATGTTCAGGCAGGGGATTTATTCATCCCTTTTAGAGGAGAACAAACAAATGGTCACCTTTATGTAGAACAAGCGATTGAAAAGGGGGCGGCTGCTAGTTTATGGTTGAAAGATGAACCTCATCCGCCTGCTCATCTGCCTTTATTATTTGTAGACGATACAACAGTGGCCTTACAACAGTTAGCTCGCCATTATCGTTCGACGATGAAAGCAAAAGTGATCGGTATTACTGGATCGAACGGGAAAACGTCGACAAAAGACATCGTAAGCTCTCTTTTGTCTCCGTATTTCAAAGTTGAAAAAACATTAGGAAATTTAAATAATGAATTAGGCTTGCCTATGACTTTATTGAATATGTCTGAGGATACTGAAATAGCAGTTCTTGAAATGGGTATGAGTAATTTTGGAGAGATTGAATGGTTAACGAACTTAGCACGTCCAGATTACGCCATTATCACGAATATAGGGGAAGCTCATTTACAAGACTTGGGCTCACGTGAAGGAATAGCAAAAGCCAAATTTGAAATTGTGGAAGGATTATCAGAAGAGGGGACTTTATTTTATGATGGGGATGAACCACTCCTTACTTCAATAGTGACTTCTAAAAACATTTCAACTGTCTCTTTTGGATTTGATTCGTCATGTGATTTACAGCTTGTTTCGATGGAACAAACAGCCAAGGGAACTTCGTTTCAGACGAGAGGAGTTTTTGAGGGGACCTTCCAACTCCCTGTCTTGGGAGAGTATCAAGCTAAAAACGCGTTGCCAGGACTACTGATTGGTCGTGAACTTGGTTTAAGTATAGAGCAACTTGCCAAAGCTTTAGAAGCTACCCAACTCACAGAAATGCGTATGCAGTTAGTCCCTGTTGCGAATGAAGTGTTAATTTTAAATGATGCTTATAATGCTGCACCGACCTCTATGAAAGCCGCTCTGCAGTTTGTTGAACAGACAACGATTCGCCCTAGAAAGATAGTCGTATTGGCGGATATGTTAGAGTTGGGTGAAAAAGAAGAAGAATATCACCGCGCTTTAGCCCCAGCGATTGAAAATATTGCAGAAAAAGGTGGTTTGGACGCAGTGCTTTTGTTGGGTCCTAGAATGAAGTGGCTGAAAGAAGAGTTAAAAACGTCAAGCTATCTTGTTCACTATGAAGAAGAGCAACTTGCACCGCTTATTCATACGATTCAACAACTCGCTCAACCTAATGAAACTGTTGTTTTCTTGAAAGGGTCAAGAGGGATGGCTTTAGAGCGAATTGTGGCAGCGTTGGAAGTAGAATAAATGAAAAAAGTAGGGGTATTATTCTTACATGGATTTACTGGAGGACCGTTTGAAATTCGTCCGCTTTATCGTTTCCTATCTGCACGGACAAATTGGGTTCTCCGTTCACCTACTTTAACCGGCCACGGCATTCCTTTACAGCTAGACCATCCTTATGCAACTGCTGAACACTGGATGTATGAAAGTAAAAGAGCTTATGAAGAGCTCGCTCAAGAAGTGGATGAAGTCATCGTAGTTGGTTTTTCTATGGGGGGCCTCTTAGCTATTCAACTGTCACAACACTATCCTATTAAAGCACTCGTATTACTTAGTGCGGCAGCAAAGTATGGTCAACCACAACTTTTGATGAATGATTTATATATCAAATTACAAGCTGAAAAAAAGAGAATGCATTACCCTCAACAAACCTTTTTTCATTTATATGATTATAAGTTGCAACATACTTCAATCCGAGCAACGCTACACTTTCTAGATGTGTTAAGAGCGACAAGGCCTTGTTTTCGTAAAATTCAAACGCCGACTCTGTTAGTTCATGGACGTAAAGATGGCATTGTGCCGTTTAGTTCTTCATTAATGCTTTATAATCTCATTCAACATCAAGAGAAACAGCTCATCGCCTCTGATGAAGGTAAACACCATATTTGTTACAGTTTAGATGCTGAAGGTTGGTTTCATCATGTTTTACGTTTTTTGAAGAGACAGCGTGCATAATAAACTGATAATTATAACAAAAGCAGAATGATTGCATAGATGAATATATCGTGGTACACTCTAGAATGGATTGGATACATTAACGTGAGACTCTTCAGCCCGTTTGAAGAGTACTTTTTTTTGAATAAAACGGTATGACTCTACTACGCGAAGAGTCTACCGCTCGGCAAAGCCCGAGTTTCCCTTAGACTTAGCCCTCTGTAATGATTGGAACTTATTCCCCACGTCAGAGATACATGAATAAATTGGATCGCTATGACGACAGCTGTGAGCGTTAACTATAAAGACGTTCACTACACTCATCCCTAAACGATTCATACATTTTAGATACTTAAAATGAGGAAAATAGGCTCGTATTTTGCCGCGTTTTCATTTGCGATGTAACCAATCATCAAATGAAAAAGGAGATTGAGATAATTTGACTAAATTTTCAGAGTTAAATATTAGTGAACGCACACAAGCATCATTAGAAAAAATGGGGTTTGAAGAAGCAACCCCGATCCAAGAAGGAACGATTCGTTTCGGAATGGAAGGCAAGGACGTTATTGGACAAGCACAGACTGGTACAGGTAAAACAGCAGCATTTGGTATCCCAATTATCGAAAAAGTAGATATGGAGAACAAAGCTGTACAAGCATTAGTGATTGCACCTACACGTGAATTAGCTATCCAAGTGTCAGAAGAGATTTATCGCATTGGACATGGTAAACGAGTAAAGGTACTTTCTGTATACGGTGGAGCTGACATTGGTCGTCAAATCCGTGCACTAAAAGGTAATCCACAAATCGTTGTAGGAACACCAGGACGTATTTTAGACCATATTAACCGTAAAACATTAAAATTAGGCGGAGTCGAAACAATCGTTTTAGATGAAGCAGATGAAATGTTAAATATGGGATTCATTGAAGACATTAACTCTATTTTAGAAAACGTTCCAGAAACGCGTCAGACATTATTGTTCTCAGCGACAATGCCTGGACCCATTCGTAAAATTGCAGAAACATTTATGACTGAACCAGAAATGGTGAAAATTAAGTCTAAAGAAATGACAGTAGAAAACATTGAACAGTTCTTTGTAAAAGCACAAGAACGTGAGAAGTTTGAAGTATTATCACGCTTATTGAATGTTCATCAACCAGAACTTGCGATTGTTTTCGGCCGTACGAAACGTCGTGTAGACGAATTAGCCGAAGCATTAAGCTTACGTGGTTACTTAGCAGAAGGGATTCATGGCGATTTAACACAAGCCAAAAGAATGTCTGTCCTTCGTCAGTTTAAAGAAAATAAAATTGATGTATTAGTAGCAACAGATGTAGCTGCACGTGGATTAGACATTTCGGGAGTATCACATGTGTATAACTTTGATATCCCACAAGATCCAGAAAGCTATGTTCACCGTATCGGACGAACAGGCCGTGCAGGTAAGAGTGGAGTAGCGGTTACTTTTGTCACACCAAGAGAAATGGGCTACTTACGTATTGTTGAAGAAACAACGAAGAAGCGTATGACACCTTTACGTCCGCCAACTGAGGACGAAGCAATTGTTGGTCAACAAAAACTTGCTGTTGAAAAACTAGAGGAAATTGTCAAAAATAATGAATTAAATGATTATCGTGCATTAGCAGAAGAAATGCTAGCTACACATGAAGCGGTAGATGTTATTGCTGCTGCACTTCGTTCGTTAACGAATGAGCCGGATGATACACCTGTGAAAATCACAGAAGAGCGTCCATTGCCTTCTCGTCGCACACCAAGCCGTAGTGGTGGCAGAGGTCGTGGTGGACAGCAAGGTGGTAACCGCAACCGTCGTTCTTCAGGTGGAGGAGATCGTAATAGACGCCCTGCAGGCGGAGGATCTCGTCGTAGAAGTGAAGGCGGAGGCCGTCGTGCACCAAAAGGTAATCAGTCAAAATAAAGGTTAAACATAAGCATTGAGAGGGAATCTTGAATTCTCTTTCGATGCTTTTTTAAATCATTCTATTAAATATCGTAAATTATTCATAAAAAACAATAAAAAAGTTGAAGTTATCCGCTACAATAGAAAGCAACGACAGAATAAGAGGTGAATAAATGAGAACTCAACCGAACAATCAAATTTCAAGAAAAGGATTAACTGTATGGAGATGGTATGGCTTATTTCAATTTCTATTTTTAATCCTTGTAGCAATTGGCGTTTACTTTATATTAGATAGAACTGAAGCGGATTGGAAATTTAATTTCATTTCTCTCGCCGTACTTTTATTACATATTATTTTTTTCATGATCTTATTTCCAAAAGTGCGATGGATGCGTTGGAGATATGAAGTGAGAGAAGCGGAAATTGAATTACAACATGGTTTGTTCATCGTTAAGCGTACGTTGATACCTATGATTCGTGTACAGCATGTGGATACAACACAAGGGCCTTTATTGAGAAAGTATAATTTGGCTGTGCTGACGATTTCAACAGCCGCTACTGTGCATGCAATCCCAGCTATCGCAGTTGAAGAAGCAGATGCTTTAAGACAACAAATTTCGGTATTAGCAAGGGTGGCGAAAGAAGATGTATAATCCAGAAGAACGCTATCAAGTCCACTGGATTGTCATTTTACAGAATGGAATCCAGATTTTAAAAGCTTTTATTCCATTACTCCTGATATTTGTAGTCAACGCAATGAGAGATGGAGTCGGTGCATTCTTCATGTTGCTTATTCCGATAGGTTTTTTTAGTATTTATTTAATCTTAGCAGGATTGATTGGCTTTATTCAGTGGAAAAAATTTACCTACTGGTTTGAAGAAGATGAATTAAGAATCGAGTATGGTGTTTTTGTGAAAAAGAAGCGTTACATTCCATTTGAACGTATTCAAAGTCTAGATTTTACAGAGTCTATTCTTCATCGTCCATTCAAATTAGTAAAAATTAAGATTGAGACTGCAGGAGGATCAGGAGAAGCAGAGGCTACATTAGGGGCCGTTTCTCGCAATGCGGCTCGTGTTATTGAACATATCATTCAAGAAGGCAAAAAGAAAAAAGTACAAGAAATTCATCCTATGCCTCTTCAAGAAACAGACATTCCACTGATATTGGGTCAACGAAAAAAAGAGACGCCAAGAAAACAAGAGGAAGTACAACCAGTTTATAAGATGTCTATCAAAGATTTAATCGTCTTGGCAACGACTTCAGGTGGTATAGGAATTATTATAGGTGGTGCGTTGTTATTCCTGACGCAGTTTACAGATGTCATTCCTTTTGAAGCCATTTACCAGCAATTTTCAAATTTTGTGAAAGCTGGAGTTGTGTTTGTTCTTGTTGTAGTTCTAGTCGTCTTGCTCATTGCTTGGGTGTTGTCTGTCGTGTGGACAATCATTTCTTACTACCGCTTTGAGGTGACGAGAGATCGGGAGAATTTATTTATTGCGCGTGGTCTTTTAGAAAAAAAGCGATTGACTGTGCCTTTACAAAGAGTCCAAAGTGTTCAAGTCATCGAAAACCCATTTCGTCAACTGTTTGGTTATTGTAAAGTCGTCGTGCATAGTGCGGGTGGAGATATGGAATCCTCTCAAATCAATTTGTTTCCTTTGATTAAAAAAAGAGAAATCAAACCTTTAATGGCTGATATTTTTGAGGATTTAATAGTGGATGAACCTACACAGAGAGTACCTAGAAGAGGTAGACATTTTAATTATCGTATTAACTATATGTGGTCACTTCCTTTTGTGGTGGGTTGGAGTTACTTTTTATATCCTTGGGGATTATTGACTTTATTGCTCATCCCTTTCATTATCGCCTTAGGGATTTGGCAACATTACTCCGCTCGTTTTGAGTGGGGAGAACACCAGGTAACGACTCGTCATCGTAAGTTTAGCTTATTTACCACTTATTTAAAGAAAAACAGAATTCAATCGATGACGGTGAGACAAAGTTATTTTCATAAAAAGAAAAAAGTGGCTAAAGTATTTTTCTATTTTAAATCAGGTATGTCTGCAAGAGCAGGTGAGATTCCTTTTGTGGAAGAAGAAACTGCTGATGCATTGATGGACTGGTATGAGAAATAATAAATAAGTCCAAGTAAAAACCTACGTTTTTTTGACGGTTTAGTTGTTCAAATAAAAATAAGGCACTTTCCATTCAATCCGAATAGAAAGTGCCTTATTTCTTCGCCTATTACTTACTCTTTTTCATTTAGTAGTTTCAATATTCGCTTGAGATTCACCGCAAAGGTCGTTGTTGCACCTTGTATTTCCATGCCAAATAAACCCACTGATTTGGCCGTTTTAAAGCTATGCGGATTTTTCAATTCACTATTTTTCACTTCAATTTTATAACGCTTTTTAAATGTATATGTTTCTTGAAAAGCCGCTTGTTCATCATGCTCTTTTGATTGAATCGAAAAAGAATAGGTTTTACTTTTTGCCCCTTCAGAATAACAACCTTCTCTCATCATACATATTTTACATTTTTTAACGTCAAAAAAGATAGAAGGTTAACGTTTTTTGTCAGTGAACTTGAATCAATGACATCTTCTTCGGGTTTCATATCTAAAAAATATTTAAAGGACATATCGTATTTTGAACGATCGATAATGTCGGCATCCGATAGATCATGAATCGCTTTTAACAGTCCTTTAATTATACAAGAAATTTGTGATGTTGTAGGAGAGGAGAGCCCTTCTAGTGATAAAAGAAG
>JASLCF010000133.1 GCA_030146155.1 Savagea sp. | reverse complement strand
ACAGTAGTTAAGCTCTTTAGCGCCGATGGTAATTGGGGGTTTCCCCCTGTGAGAGTAGGACGTTGCCGGGCAACCCAAATGAGTATTCTTTTCAAGAATACTCATTTTTTTATACAGTTTTTTAGTTGAGTGATATAATAGATAGAGTAAAGAAAGAAGGTATATTTGATGTCATTATTTATTACCTTTGAAGGTCCAGAAGGTGCAGGAAAAACAACTGTTATGAATGAAATTGTAAACAGATTAATCAATAAAGGGAAGTCAGTAGTACACACAAGAGAACCAGGTGGAATTAGAATTTCAGAAGCCATAAGAAAAGTAATCTTAGAGAATACATTCACAGAGATGGACAAAAAGACAGAAGCACTTTTATATGCAGCTGCCAGAAGACAACATCTTGTTGAAAAAATATTGCCGGCTTTAACAGAGAACAAGATGGTCTTATGTGATCGTTTTATTGATAGTTCCCTTGCTTATCAAGGTTATGCTAGAGGAATAGGTATAAACGAAGTGATGCAAATTAATCAATTTGCAATAGATCATAAAATGCCAGATTTAACAATATTCTTTGATGTCCCACCTACTATTGGATTAGAAAGAATCCATAGTAATACAACGCGTGAAATTAACCGTTTGGATCAAGAAACAATTGAATTTCATCAAAAAGTATACACAGGCTATCAAATACTGATTGATAAATATCCAGAAAGAATTATCACAGTAGATGCGACACAACAGATATCAAATGTAATCGATACAGTTTGGCAGATAATAGAGAGATATCTCAACGAGAAATAAAGATTCATGCTATAATGGAAAAAATAGAAAGGAGAGATGACCGTGAAATTGATTGTAGCAGTAGTACAAGACCAAGATAGTAATCGTTTATCAGCGGCACTAACAAAAAATGATTTTCGTGCGACGAAATTAGCGAGTACAGGGGGATTCCTTCGCTCTGGAAACACTACATTTTTAATCGGTACGGATGATAGCCTAGTTCCTAAAGCACTTGACTTGATTCGTGATAATTGTCGCTCTAGAGATCAAATGGTCGCTCCTGTTTCACCGATGGGTGGAAATGCAGATTCGTACATTCCTTACCCAGTAGAAGTAGAGGTAGGCGGAGCAACTGTGTTTGTCTTACCAATAGAAAAGTTTCATCACTTTTAAATAGGGTGATTGAATATGCGTGTAAATGCTGAACATCAAGTAAATCTTGATAAATTAAAGAATGATCCTTTAAAATCACCACAAAGACGAATGAATTTTGGGCAAGTTGTTCAAAAACATGAACAAAAACTACATGGAGAACAAGTAACTCGCTTAATAGGAAATATTAACTTAGCCGGTGAACGGTTAGCTAGATCTCGTAATTTAAGAGATATGGCAAAATTTAAAATGTTAGTTAAGCGTTTTATTGGAGAAGCAACGACATCAGGCTATGCACTAGATCAATCGCATACTTGGAATCAGTTTGGTGAAGGGCGTAGATTGAACTTAGTAAGACAAATCGATGAGGAGCTTGTTCAACTTGCTGAACAGTTACTTGATGATGAAAAAACATCAATTGATTTATTAGCGAAAATTGGTGAAATTAAAGGATTATTGATTAATCTGTATATGTAGCCGTGTTTTCTATTTGTTGCTTAGAAAGCACGGTTTTTTTTGAAGTGAGGTGCAGTCTAGTGTTTCCAGAATTAAATCATTCGCAGACAATGATATATCAACGATTAATTGAAGCGTACAAGCAACAAACAATCAGTCATGCTTATCTATTTGATGGATTACAGGGTACTGGAAAGCATCAAGTAGCATTAGCAGTCATTCAGTATATTCTTTGTGAAGAACCAAATACGGATACCTGTATGCCTTGTGGGCGATGTATGCATTGTACTAGAGTTTTTCACGGGAATCATCCAAGTGTAATCAAAGTAGAACGAGAAGGACAACAAATCAAAAAAGAGCAGATTGAAAAAGTCATCGATGATTTATCCTTAAAGGGGTATGAAAAAGGTTATCGTTTTTACTTTATTCAAGAAGCAGATCGAATGAATCCTTCTGCTGCAAATGCTTTATTAAAGTTTTTAGAGGAGCCTTATCCAAAAGTAATTGCATTTCTATTAACTGCTTCTTATAGCAAGATGTTACCAACGATTCAATCGAGATGTCAGAGAATCAAATTTGCACAAAGTGATAAACAATTATTGATAGATGAACTAAAAGAGGAACAACAATTGACGACATCAATTGCACATACATTGTCTTATGTGACTCTAGGGAAATCAGAAGCAATGGAAATATTTGAAGAAGAATCTTTTCATGCATTGAGAAAGTCTAGCTTGCGCTTTGTTAGATATTTAGAACAAGATTCAGTTGAGGCTTTGCTACTCTATGGGAAAGAGTTGAAAAAATGGAATGACCGAGAAGAAATTTCATTGTTTTTTGACTTATTATTGTATGCTTATCGTGATATGATGAATTTGAAACTTAATCGATTGATTCCGTTATGTTATCCAGACGAGAAAGAGACACTAGCTGCTCTCGCCTTACAATTGACTTATCAAGAATTGTCGATTCGTATAGATGCAGTACTTTTAGCTAAAAGAAGATTGCAGAGCAATGTGCACCGTGAATTATTAGTAGAACAACTGATTTTTCACATTCAGGAGGGGTTTTTAAGTGTATAAAGTAATAGGAGTACGTTTTAAAAAGTCAGGAAAAATATACTATTTTGACCCTGGTGAAGTACAAGTAGCATTGAATGATTATGTCATTGTTGAAACAACTCGAGGAATTGAATATGGAAAAGTAGTCATTCCAATAAAAGAAGTTGATGAGAATGATGTTGTTTTACCGCTTAAGAAAATGATTAGAGTGGCTAATGAAGAGGATAAAAAGCAAGTTGAAAAAAATATAAAAGATGCGCAAGAAGCTTATGTAGTAGGTGTTGAAAAAATTACGGAACATCAACTAGAAATGAAGCTTGTTGATGTAGAATATACGTTTGATAAAAATAAAGTGATTTTCTATTTTACTGCAGAGGGACGTATTGATTTTAGAAATCTAGTGAAGGATTTAGCTTCTATTTTTAAAACAAGAATAGAGTTGCGACAAATAGGGGTCAGAGACGAGGCAAAGATGTTAGGCGGCATCGGTCCATGTGGTCGATTACTTTGTTGCTCTACATTCCTAGGAGATTTTGAACCTGTGTCGATTAAAATGGCAAAAGATCAAAATCTATCTTTAAACCCAACAAAAATATCTGGGCTTTGTGGTCGTCTCATGTGTTGTTTAAAATATGAAAATGATTCTTATGAAGAAGCGAAAAAACAGATGCCCGATATAGGTGAACAAATTCAAACACCAGAAGGATTAGGTAGGATTGTTGGACTCAATTTATTAGAGTTCATCTTAGAAGTAAAAATACTTCAAACTGACCATATTTTGCAGTATACTTGGGATGAAATTAAACCTGAATAGAAAGATTGCCTATCGAAAAAATAATGAGGTGGCAGCATTGAAAGATAAAAACTTTTTAGATCGTGTAATGGAATTTGAACAGCAATTACAGCAGATGCAAGAACAGTTTGCTGAGATTATTGGTCATGTTGCAAAAATGACAGAAGAGAATCATACACTTTTGCTCGAGAATCATCATTTGAGAGATCGCCTTCAAGTATTAGACGCTGAAAGGTCAGCAGACGGAGTAGCTAAGAAAACAGGGGATGTTGGAGAAGGGGTAGATAATTTATCTCGCCTCTATGAAGAAGGGTATCATGTGTGTAACGTTCATTATGGCAGTAGTAGACAAGGTGATGACTGTTTATTTTGTTTATCATTTTTGAATAAACAACAAGGCTAAAAGAGCTGTCCTATGAATAGGCAGCTCTTTTTATTGATGAAATAGAAGGGTGAAGTAAATGTTAGTAGGAGACGAAAGACTAGATTATTTATTAGCAGAAAACTTAAGAATTATTCAAAGCCCATCTGTCTTCTCTTTTTCTTTGGATGCGGTTTTGCTTGCTCGCTTCGCTTCTATTCCTTTGAAAGAAAATAGGCAAATCGTTGACTTATGTAGTGGAAATGGTGTCATTCCACTTTTTTTAAGTGCACGAACAAAGTCTAAAATTATTGGAGTAGAGTTACAAGAGCGATTGGTAGACATGGCAAGGAGAAGTATTACTTATAATAAACTAGAACACCAAATAGAAATGGTGCATGCGAATGTGATTGGGATAGCTCATCAATTAGGTGTTGAGCAATATGATGCTGTACTTTGTAACCCGCCTTATTTTGAAAAGCATGAAAAAAGTATAAAGAATGAAAATATTCATCTTGCACTTGCTCGTCATGAAATTGAGCTTACTTTGGAACAAGCTATTCAATCAGCAAGCCAATTGTTAAAGCAGGGTGGAAAAGCCGTATTTGTTCATCGTCCAAGTCGTTTAGCGGATTTTATTGAATTGATGAGAAAGTATCGTTTAGAACCTAAACGAATTCAACTTGTTCATCCAAAAGAGGGTAAAGAAGCAAATATCCTTTTAATAGAAGCGATTAAAGATGGAAAAAAAGATCTTAAGGTAGAAGCACCTTATTTTGTTTATGATGATGTAGGAGAATATACAAAAGAATTGAAGGTGCTACTCTTTGGAAAAGAATAAACATTTTTTTTATGTTTTAAAATGTGTAGATGATACACTGTATGCCGGATACACAAATGACTTAGAAGCTAGAATTTCAACACATAATAGTGGAAAAGGTGCTAAGTATACAAGAGGAAGATTGCCAGTAGAATGCATTCACTTCGAGGTTTTTGAATCTAAAAGAATAGCTATGCAAAAAGAATATGAGTTTAAACAGTGGCCAAGAAAGAAAAAGAATCAGTATATAAAGGAGATGAATTGTCGTGCCAGATGAAAGAATAAAGGAACAAGGAATTCTTTATTTAGTCCCCACTCCCATAGGAAATTTAGAAGATATGACGTTTAGAGCTATCCGTATCTTAGCAGAAGTAGATGCGATTGCGGCAGAAGATACAAGAAATAGTATTAAGTTATGCAATCATTTTGACATTACTACACCACTTATCCCTCTGCATGAACATAATGAGTTTGATAAAAGTGATGAATTAATCAAACGACTAGAAAATGGAGAAGATATAGCGATTATTAGTGATGCAGGTATGCCTTGTATTTCCGATCCTGGTGTAATCGTAGTTCAAAAAGCAATTAATGCGGGCATAAAAGTAACCCCTCTTCCAGGAGCGAATGCAGCTCTCACAGGATTGATTGCATCAGGCCTTTCTCCACAACCTTTTTATTTCTTTGGTTTTTTAGATAGAGGAAAAAAAGAAAGAGAAGAGCAATTACTCAGAGTATTGACGTATCCTGAAACATTGATTTTTTACGAGTCACCTCATCGCATTAAAGAAACTGTTCAATCCATCTCAGATTTAACAGGAGGAAAAAGAAAAATAGTATTAGCACGTGAATTGACGAAGAAGTATGAGCAATTTATTCGTGGAACAGCTCAAGATATTCTAGAATGGTTACACCATCATGAGATACGGGGAGAATTTGTAGTTTTAATCGAAGGTTCAGATGGTTCAGAAGTAGAACAACCACAAGTATGGTGGGAGTCCTTGACTATTGTAGAACATGTGGATCAATTAGTTCAGATGAAGAAATTGAAACCTAAAGCTGCCATGAGAGAAGTAGCAGTTGAGAGAAATATGAGTCGGAGAGATATTTACGCAATATATCATGAAATATAAAAAAATCCAGTATGCACTGGATTTTCAATTACTTCATTTTGCGTTCGATTTCTTCGATTAAAATCTTAGCGCCTTCTTTGCTCAAAATAAGGTTACCATCGTTCAGACGATAATTTTCATCTGATACTTCACCTGTTACTGAACAAGTCATGTTTGGCATATATTTTTTTAAGATGATTTTATCATCGTCGACGTAGATTTCTAATGCGTCTTTTTGATCGATACCTAAAGTACGGCGCAACTCGATTGGAATAACTACTCTTCCTAATTCGTCAACTTTTCTTACAATACCTGTTGATTTCATGACAAGAATTCCTCCTATTTTAATTATGATTGAATGTACATGCTATCTTGTCATTATAGAGTGAAAACAATGACTTCGAGTATAATATCGAGACCTTTTCATATCTATAATAATATAGTAGTTCTTTTTTGATAAAAATAGCTACAAGTTATATAATACCTTTATTTGTGAGAAAAGTAAAAGAATTTCACTGTAAAATGTTAAAAAAATAGCTAAATTGAAAAAATGATGAATGGTAACGCTTATCTTTTAAAAGAGGTATAATAAGTAATAGCAATAAAAATTTTGGAGGTCAAGTAAATGACAAAAGAAACTTTTTACATTACGACACCAATTTATTTTCCAAGTGGGAAATTTCATATTGGTACAGCTTACACAACAATTGCTGCAGATGCAACAGCACGCTATAAAAGGTTGAGAGGCTATGATGTTCGATTCCTTACAGGAATGGATGAACATGGTCAGAAAATTCAAGAAAAAGCTGAAGAAGAAGGTAAGACACCACAAGCTCACGTAGATCATTTGGCACAAATAGCAAAAGATTTATGGGCAAAAATGGATATTACTTATGATGACTTTATTCGTACAACTGAACCTCGTCATGAAGAGATGGTAGAGAAAATCTTTAAAAAATTCATGGACAATGGCGATATTTATAAAGATGAATATGAAGGTTGGAAGTGTATTCCTTGCGAGTCATACTTTAAAGAGAGTGACCTAGTCGATGGAAATTGTCCAGACTGTAATCGACCTGTACAACAAGTCAAAGAAGAGTCTTATTTCTTCCGCATGAGTAAGTACGCAGATCGTTTACTAGCTTATTACGATGAACATCCTGAGTTTATCGAGCCCGAATCACGAAAAAATGAAATGATTAATAACTTCATTAAGCCGGGCTTAGAAGATTTGTCTGTATCGCGTATGTCCTTTGATTGGGGAGTAAAAGTCCCTGGAGATCCGAAACATGTTATTTATGTATGGGTGGATGCGTTGACCAACTATATCACTGCATTAGGTTATGGTAATGATGATGAAACATTATTTAATAAGTACTGGCCAGCTGATGTTCATGTGGTCGGAAAAGATATAGTCCGTTTCCATACGATTTATTGGCCAATCTTTTTAATGGCACTCGATTTGCCATTGCCTAAAAAAGTATTTGCTCATGGCTTTATTATGATGAAAGATGGAAAAATGTCTAAATCAAAAGGGAATGTCGTCTATCCTGATATGTTAGTTGATCGTTACGGACTAGACGCAACTCGCTATTTCTTACTTCGTGAATTACCGTTCGGTCAAGATGGTGTATTTTCACCTGAAACATTTGTTGAACGTACAAATGCTGACCTTTCAAATGATTTAGGAAACTTACTAAATCGAACAGTTTCTATGATTAACAAATATTTTGATGGCGTAATTCCTACGAAAAATTTAGAGGCCACTGAATTTGATGCGAGCTTGCGTCTTAAAATAGAAGAAACTGTAAAGGTATATGAAGAAAAAATGGATCATATGGAGTTTCATAATGTTTTACAAATTGTATGGTCTCTAGTTTCAAGAACGAATAAGTATATTGATGAAACAGCACCATGGGTTCTAGCTAAAGAGGAAGCAAGTCATTCAAAACTAGCTTCCGTTATGTATCATTTAGCAGATTCATTACGCAATATTGCTATTTTAGTACAACCTATTTTGACAAGAGCTCCTCAATCTATTTTTGAGCAATTAGGATTAGCAACAGAAGCAATGGATTGGGAGTCATTAGCGAAAGAGAATCAAATACCTGAGTCTACACAAGTCATCGCTAAAGGCGTTCCTATTTTCCCACGTCTAGAAGTAGAAGATGAAGTACAGTATATCAAAGAGCAGATGGCGATTACTGCACCGAATGAAATGAAAGAAGAAACAAAAGAAGAGTCGGAAGATAATGAAATCACAATTGATGTATTTAACCAAATAGAATTAAAAGTAGCAGAAGTGCTTGCTTGTGAACGCGTACCTAAAGCAGACAAACTATTAAAGTTCCAATTAGACTTAGGGGACGAGCAGCGTCAAGTACTTTCCGGTATTGCCGAGCACTATTCACCAGAAGAGTTAATAGGTAAAAAAGTCGCTGTTGTTACAAATCTAAAACGAGTTAAATTGCGCGGAGAATGGTCAGAAGGAATGATTTTATCATCTGAAACAGATGGCAAACTTCAGGTCGTTACAATTGATTCTTCAGTAGAAAATGGTTCGAAAATCAAATAAATGAATAAAAACCTTGTTAATGAGTCATTAAATTAACAAGGTTTTATTTAATATGTAATATAACAGAATATTCAGACAAATTAAAATAAACTAGATAAATGCTGAGATTGCAATGTTTCACAAGAGTTTCACAACTAACGTACAGAAAATATGTCAAAAAGAAAAAGATTGTAATGTAATTGTAATATGAATGTTAATTATGAAATATATAGAGTGCTATTATTAATTTACCGTGAGGAGTTGTGCCAATGTTAATCGATACACATGTTCACTTAAATGCTGAACAATATGAAGAAGATGTAGTAGAGGTAATTGAAAGTGCAAGACGTGCAGGTGTCAATCGCATGGTTGTTGTGGGTTTCGATACACCGACTATTGAAAGAGCAATCGAACTAGCTGAGACATATTCGTTTATTTATGCAGTAATTGGATGGCATCCAGTAGATGCTATAGATTGTACGCAAAAAGAATTAGACTGGATAGAATCATTGGCAAGTCACCCGAAGGTTGTAGGAATTGGAGAGATGGGACTTGATTACTACTGGGATAAGTCACCTCGAGAGGTTCAACAACAATTGTTCAGGAAGCAAATTCAACTTGCTAAACGAGTAAATCTACCAATCGTTATCCATAATCGAGAAGCGACAGCTGATGTTGTTAGGATATTAAAAGAGGAAGAAGCTGCAACTGTTGGTGGAATTATGCACTGTTTTACAGGAAGTGTAGAAGTTGCACGAGAGTGTATTGCAATGAATTTCTTGATCTCTTTAGGTGGACCTGTCACGTTCAAAAATGCAAAACAACCTAAGAAGGTAGCAGAAGAAATTGAGTTAGAGCATTTATTAGTAGAAACAGATGCTCCTTATTTAACGCCTCATCCTTATCGTGGAAAAAGAAACGAGCCGAAGCATGTAGTGTTAGTCGCAGAAGAGATCGCAAAACTAAAAGGCATCTCCTATGAAGAAGTCGCTAAACAAACTACACGAAACGCTGAGAAAATCTTTGCGTTAACTTGAATAAATTGTCAATAGTTGACAAGTGAATTGAAGGTCTGTATACTCGTTCGAGTAATTAAAGGAGGAAAAATTTCATGTCAAATGAAGCCACAAAGAGCAATCATAACGAAGGATTAACAATGTCTCAAAAGATAATCGGTGCTCTAATCGCCGTTGTTTTTATTGGAGTTATGGTGCTCGTTCTTACTGAAGGGACTAAAAAGTCAGTTGCATTAACTATCAATGGTGAACCTGAAGAAGTTCGAACACATGCAACTACAGTAGAAGATGTCTTAGCAGAACAAAATATAGAATTGCAGAAAGAAGATTTAATCACACCAGCTGCAGATACTAAAATCACAAATGGTCTTGCTGTGAACTATGTAGCGGCACAAGAAGTTGCCGTGACAGTTGATGGTGAACAAACAAAAGTGATGACAGCGAAGCAAAAAGTGAGTCAAATCCTTAATGATCTAGCAGTTGAAGTTACAGAACATGATGAAGTAAAGCCAGGTCTCGAAGAGTCTGTAACAGATGAAATTGTTGTAAACAAAGCATTTGAAGTCACAGTTTTAGATGGGACACAAGAGAAGAAAGTTTGGACAACAAAACAAACGGTTCAAGAATTGTTAGCGCGCGAATCTATTGAATTGAAAGAATTAGACAAATTAGAAGGCTCAGAAATGTCAACGGTATTAGAGCCTAATCATACAGTGTCTATTGCACGTATTGTTAAATCAGAAGAAGTAGTAGAAACACCAAAGAATTTTGAAGTAGAAGAGAAGAAAGATAGTACGCTTGCAAAAGGTAAAACAAAGGTATTAAAAGAAGGTAAAAAAGGTACAATTGTCAAAAAATACGAAGTAGTTGTAAAAAACGGAAAAGAAGTAGAACGTAAAGTGATTTCAGAAGAAGTAGTCACTCAACCACAATCAAAAGTAGTTGCTATAGGAACAAAAGAGGCAGCCAAAGCCGTTCAACCAGCTCAATCACAATCAGTAGCTAAGGGGAATAATAAAGTAACTGTATCTCGAGATAACGCAGCACCAACAGGTGGTAAAGAATACTATGTTGAAGCTACTGCTTATACACCTTACTGTACAGGATGTTCGGGAATTTCTGCAGCAGGAATTAACTTGCGTGCAAATCCAAATTTGAAATTAATTGCGGTCGATCCTCGAAAAATTCCATTAGGAACTAAAGTATGGGTGGAGGGCTATGGTTACGCAATTGCAGGAGATACGGGTGGTGCGATTAAGGGAAATCGTATCGACGTTTTAATGCAAACGAAACAACAAGCCTATAGTTGGGGTCGTAAACGTGTAAAAATAAAAGTAATGAATTAAATGATAAGGTCGTTACGCTGAGTGCGTAATGACCTTTTTTCATGTACAATGAGAGAAAGTAAAGAGACTGAGATGAAGGAAGAAAGATATGAAAATAAAAGAAGTCATTGTCGTAGAAGGAAAGTCTGATACAATAGCTGTCCATCGTGCAGTTGAGGCAGATACAATTGAAACAAATGGTTCAGCTATTAATCAAGAGACATTAGAGTTGATTGAATATGCACACGCATTGAGAGGTGTGATTGTATTCACTGATCCAGATTATCCGGGGAGAAGGATTCGCTCGATTATTGAAGAACGTATTCCCACAGTTCAACATGCTTTTTTAACAAAGGAAGAATCGATGCCTAAGCACAAAGGGAGTTTAGGCATTGAACATGCGTCTCCAGAAGCTATCCAACAAGCACTACAAGCAGTTTATTCGATACCTGTAGGAGAAGAAGCCTCTATTGCAAAAGGATTGCTCATTCAGTTAGGTTTGATTGGTATGCCAGAATCTAGGCAAATCCGACACGAGATTGGGAAACGTTTAAAGATAGGGCAAACGAATGGGAAAACATTATTAAAAAGACTAAATATGTTTCAAATCACAGAAGAACAATTAATCAAGACGTTACAACAAATAAAGGATGAAGAAAAAAATGACTAAAGAAATTGCAACGATTGCCAGAACGAAAGAAATTATTGATCAATATGGCTTTAAATTTAAAAAGAGTTTAGGCCAGAATTTTTTAATAGATTTAAATGTCTTAAATAATATTGTTGACGAAGGAGAATTGGATCATCGTACAGGAGTAATAGAAATTGGGCCAGGTATTGGTGCATTAACAGAACAATTAGCGAAAAGAGCAAAGAAAGTCGTTGCATTTGAAATCGATCAAAGGTTAATACCAGTACTCGACGATACGTTATCTGCTTATGAAAATGTTGAGATTATCAATGAGGATGTTTTAAAAGCAAATGTAGAAGAAGTAATAGCTACAAGATTTGCTGATTGCGATCGAGTGGTCGTAGTGGCTAACTTGCCTTATTATGTGACAACGCCAATTATCATGCATTTACTGATGTCTCAACTCCCGATTGACCGAATTGTCATCATGATGCAAAAAGAGGTAGGCGACCGAATTAGTGCTGTTCCAGGTACGAAAGCTTACGGATCTCTAACAGTAGCCATTCAATACTACATGGAAGCACACGTGGCGATGATTGTGCCTAAAACTGTATTTATTCCACAACCTAATGTTGAATCAGCCGTAATTGTGCTCAATCGAAAAGAAGAAAAAGAAGCGCAGGTAAGAGATGAAGAATTCTTTTTCAAAGTAGTCAAAGGTTCTTTTGTGCAACGTAGAAAGACTTTATTGAATAATTTACAAGCCTCTTTACCTGATGGAAAAGAAAAGAAATCTCTAATTGAACAAGCTTGTGCGATGGCTAGTATTGATCCAAAAAGAAGAGGCGAGACACTCACTATTAAAGAATTTGCTTTATTATCTAATGCATTATTTGACGATTTTGTCACAAAGTAAAAATCAGTTGACACGACTATGTAGAACTGTTAAAATGTTTAATTTTATTGACAAAAAACGTAAAAAGTGTTAAGATGTTTACTAAGCGAGGTGTGAGCAATATGCCAAAAACATTAGCAGACATTAAAAAATTACTAGATGCCCACCTAGGGAAACGTTTGCACTTAAAAGCAAATGGAGGTCGTAAAAAAACGATCGAACGAAGTGGAACATTAAGTGAGACTTATCGTGCAGTATTTGTAGTGGAGCTCGACCAAGAAGAACATTCGTTTGAACGAGTGTCTTATAGCTATGCAGATATTTTAACAGAGGCAGTAGAGATTACCATTTTAGAAGATGGAGATCGCGAAGCATTTTTAGTGAATAAATGAGTAAAACATAAGCCTAGTTATTCTTTCGAGAATAACTAGGCTTATGTTTTGCTCTCTTAAGAGAAGAATGACAGCAAATTTTTAGAAAAAAGCATAGTTTTTCATTTCATTCAAAGAGATATGTTAAAATAGATATACTTATAAACTTTGATGGAGGAACATTATGTTATACGAAAAGGCACCAGCTAAAATCAATTTGTCGCTCGATATTTTAGGGAAGCGTGCTGATGGTTTTCATGAAGTTGAAATGGTGATGACAACGATTGACTTAGCAGATCGACTTGCTTTCACAAAACTTCCAGTAAATAAAATTGTCATCGAAACTTCTAGTCAAATCGTTCCGACAGACTCTAAAAATTTAGCCTATCAGGCAGCAGCTCTACTTCGTCAAAAATTTGGAATCACAGACGGGGTTAAAATTAGTATTGAGAAAAAAATACCTGTCGCTGCTGGATTGGCCGGTGGTAGTGCAGATGCGGCAGCAACCCTTCGAGGATTAAATCGCCTATTTCATTTAGGGCTATCCTTAGAAGAATTAGCTCAACTAGGAGCTTCGTTAGGATCAGACATTCCATTTTGTGTATATGGTGGAACAGCTTTAGCGACTGGTCGAGGCGAAATAATTCAAGAGATACCTAATCCACCTAATTGTTGGGTGGTATTAGCAAAACCTCACTTGCCAGTTTCAACTGCTACGGTATATAAGCATGTGAAACTCAATCGTCTCGTCCATCCGCCTACTGCTCAAATGTTGGAAGGAATTCAACAAGAAAATCTGGACATCATCTTCTCATCTTTAGGGAATGCACTAGAAGCCTCTACTTTTGAGTTATATCCAGAAGTAAAGCGATTGAAAGAGAAGGTCATTCAGTTCGGTTCTGCTGCTACTTTAATGAGTGGGAGTGGTCCTACTGTATTTACCCTATTAAAAAATGAAAAAAAAGCAATTAGAATTTACAATAGTCTGAGAGGTTTTTGCCCAGAGGTCTACTGTGTAAGAATGGGTAGTCATTAATAGGTTGCGAAAGATGGCTTTATTATGTTACTGTACGAATAAATGCGAATAAAGGAGGTTTGTCATTTGAAATGGAAAAGAAGTGAGCGGCTTGTTGATATGACTCGTCATCTCTTAGAACATCCGCACATGATTATCACGTTGAGTTTCTTTTCGGAAAAGTACGGCTCTGCTAAATCATCGATTAGTGAAGACCTTTCCATCTTAAAGGAAACATTTGAAACGATGGGATATGGAACAGTTACGACTTTACCAGGGGCTTCGGGTGGTGTATTTTATCGACCGAAAGTAACAGCAGAAGAGGGCGAAAAGTTATTCAATGATTTAATGACAAAATTAAGTGAATCTGACCGATTATTACCGGGAGGATACCTCTATGTAACAGATTTGATTAGTAACCCTAAATTAGTAGATCAAATTGGAAAAGTATTCGCATCCATTTTTGCTGATTCGTCAATTGATGCGGTAATGACGATTGCTACAAAAGGAATCCCTATTGCACAGTCTATTGCTCGTCATCTAGATGTACCTATCGTAATCGTCAGAAGAGATAGTAAGGTAACGGAAGGTTCGACTGTAAGTATTAATTATGTTTCAGGATCAACAAAACGTATTCAGACGATGACGTTATCTAAAAGAAGTATGAAGACAGGGCAACGTATTTTATTAACAGATGATTTCATGAAAGCCGGCGGTACATTGGTGGGCATGAAAAATTTGTTAGCAGAATTTGAATGTGAACTCGCAGGAATTGCTGTCTTACTAGAAGCTGAGAATGATGATAAGTTGTTAAAAGATGAGTATGTTTCTTTAGTGAAGTTAACGGATGTAGATGAAATACAACATACAATTACTCTCGAAAGAGGTAACTTTAAAATCCCAAAGGAGGAATTACAATGAAAGTAGTTCAAACAAATGAAGCACCACAAGCAATCGGACCTTATTCACAAGCAATTGATGCAGGGGAATTCGTATTTACGTCAGGACAAATTCCATTAACAGCTGCAGGAGAATTTCTAGGTGGAACAATTGAAGAACAGACACACTTAGTGTTTGATAATTTAAAAGCGGTACTAGAAGCAGCTGGAACGTCACTTGACCGTGTAGTAAAAGCGACTGTGTACTTAGATGATATGAATGAATTCGTTCAAATGAATGGCGTATATGAAGAACGTTTTGGTTCACACAAACCAGCGCGTTCAGCTTTTGAAGTCGCGCGTCTACCAAAAGATGTGAAAGTTGAAATTGAAGTCATTGCTAAAAAATAAATAACTGAACCCGCTTTTTTGTGAAAGCGGGTTTTTCCATGAGATACTCAGGGTATAAAGAACAAATAAGAAATAGTTGAAAAAGAGCGTCAAATTCGCTATAGTCATTAATGAAAAAAGAAGGATGGAGGCTTACAAATGCCGAATGTTTATGCGGTTGTTCTTGCTGCGGGGCAAGGTACACGTATGAAATCAAAGTTGTACAAAGTACTACATCCCGTTTGTGGAAAACCTATGGTAGAACACGTTGTCGATCATGTCTCTCAACTTGGAGCAGAGAAAATTGTCTCTATAGTTGGCTTTGGTGCAGAGACTGTAGAAGCAACATTAGGTCATAAAAGTGAATATGCATTACAAGAAGAACAATTAGGGACTGCACATGCAGTTCAACAAGCTGAGCAAATTCTAGGCGACTTAGAGGGTATTACTCTTGTAGTTTGCGGAGACACACCCCTTATTCGTACGGAGACGATGCAAGCTTTGATTGATCAACATCAGGCTGTTGGAGCAAAGGCGACAATTCTAACAGCAATAGCAGATAATCCGACAGGGTATGGTCGTATTATTCGTGATGAAAATGGCCAAGTCAAAGGAAATGTAGAGCAAAAAGATGCAACGCCAGAACAGCAACGTATTCAAGAGATTAATACAGGAACTTATTGTTTCGATAACCGTGCATTATTTGAAACATTACACAAAGTTGATAATGATAATGCGCAAGGTGAATATTACTTACCAGATGTGATACGCATCCTACAAGAACAAGGTGAGGTTGTATCAGCTTACACAACCCCTGACTTTGACGAAACGCTAGGCGTCAATGATAGAGTGGCACTTGCACAGGCAGAGCAACTCATGCGTAAGCGTATTGCAGAGAAACATATGCGTGAGGGTGTGACAATTATTAGTCCAGAGCAGACAGTGATTAGTGCAGATGCTGTGATTGGACGTGATACGCTATTGTTACCTGGAACGATTATTGAAGGTGCGACAGTAATTGGTGAAGAATGTGTCATTGGGCCGCAAACTCATCTTGTAAATAGTACAGTTGGAACTGCGACGACCATTCATTCGTCTTATATTGAGCACAGTCAAATTGGCAATCAAACGACAGTAGGGCCATTTGCACATATAAGACCAGATTCTGCGATTGGCAATGAAGTAAAGATTGGTAATTTTGTAGAGGTTAAAAAATCTACAATCGGTGATCAAACGAAACTCTCACATCTTTCCTACATTGGAGATGCAACACTTGGAACCAATGTGAATGTAGGTTGTGGTTCCATCACAGTGAACTATGATGGGAAAAATAAGCATCAGACAACGATTGGCAATGATGTGTTTATCGGTTGTAACTCGAATCTAGTAGCACCCGTTACAATTGAAGATGAGTCATTTGTCGCTGCAGGAACAACAGTTACTCAAAATGTTCCAAAACGTTCACTTGCAATTGGACGTGCAAGACAGGAAAATAAAGAAGGATATGTTGACAAACTAAATCTAAAATAAACAGGGGGACCATGATGGCTAACCATTATCCTAATAAAAAATTGAAAGTTTTTTCTTTAAACTCAAATAAGGCACTTGCTCAAGAAGTAGCAGACCATATCGGTTGTGAATTAGGAAAGTGCTCGGTAAATACGTTTAGTGATGGCGAAGTGCAAATTAACATTGAAGAGAGCGTACGTGGTGCAGATGTATTTATCGTGCAATCCACTTCAAATCCAGTCAATGATAACTTAATGGAAATTTTGATTATGGTTGACGCGTTAATGCGTGCGTCTGCTCGTAAAATCAACGTAGTAATGCCTTATTACGGTTATGCGAGACAAGATCGTAAAGCACGTTCAAGAGAACCTATTACTGCTAAATTAGTTGCAAACTTACTTGAAACTGCAGGCGTACATCGTGTGATTGCTGTTGATTTGCATGCTTCACAAATCCAAGGATTCTTTGATATTCCGATTGATCACCTAGTAGCAGAGCCTATTTTAACGCAGTATTTTAAAGAACAAGGGCTACGTGGTGAGGACTTAGTTATCGTATCGCCAGATCATGGTGGAGTGACTCGAGCTAGAAAGATGGCAGATCGTATGAAAGCACCGATTGCTATTATTGATAAACGTCGACCAAAGCCAAACGTGGCTGAAGTGATGAATATCGTAGGTGAAGTAAAAGGCAAAACGGCTATTTTAATTGATGACATTATTGATACAGCAGGAACGATTACAATTGCAGCAGATGCTCTTGTTGAGAGTGGTGCAAAAGCGGTTTATGCATGTTGTACCCACCCTGTACTGTCAGGTCCAGCAATCGATCGTATCAATCAATCTCAAATTAAAGAATTGGTAATTACAAACTCAATTGAATTACCGGAAGATCGCCAATCAGATAAAATCACTCAACTTTCAATTGCTGAACTATTAGGGAATGCAATTATCCGCGTATTTGAAGATAAATCGGTCAGCACATTATTTGATTAATAAAAAATTCATTAGATTAGCATTTGATTTCCTTTACATGGTATAATAGATTAATAATCATTTATATGGAAAGGTGTTTAATGAAAATGACAATTACAATTGAAGCAAAAGTGAGAGCATCAAAACAACAATCTGAGTTAACTGATTTACGTGCAGGAGGATTTGTTCCTTCAGTACTTTACGGTTATGAAGCAGAAAATATTTCAATCGCAGTAAAAGAGCGTGACTTATTAAATGCGGTACGTGAAGTAGGACGTAACGGTGTAATTCAATTGGCAGTAGATGGGAAATCGTATAACGTAGTATTACACGATTACCAACAAGAGCCACTAAAAGGTCACATTGAACATGCTGACTTTATGTCTATTAACTTAAAAGAAGAGTTAGAAGTAGAAGTATTAATCAACTTAGTTGGTGAATCAGTAGGTGAAAAGGCTGGCGGTACAGTAGAACAGCCTGTACGTGAAATTACAATCACTGCTAAACCAACAGATATTCCAGAAACATTTGATATCGATATCTCGACATTAGACATCGGTGATTCAATTTCTGTTTCAGATATCCGTGGTAAAGCAACATTTGAAATTTTAAATGACGATGAAGATACACTTGTCATCGTATCTGCTCCACGTAGTGAAGAAGAATTAGAAGCATTAGATGAAGGTACAGAAGAAGCTTCTGCTGAACCAGAAGTAATTGGTGAAACAGAAGAATAAGAACTATACAATGGAGCGTCTCTCAAGCAGTCGAGAGACGCTTTTTATATCAATCAATTAAAGGAGAAACAATATGAAAATGATTGTAGGGTTAGGTAACCCAGGCAAACCTTATGAGAAAACAAGACATAATATAGGGTTTCGTGTGATTGATGAGTTAGCTGATCGTTTGCAAGCCCCACCTTTCCAAACTAAATTTAAAGGGCTTTATACAATTGTGCATAAACAAGGCGAGAAGGTTATATTAGTACAGCCTCTCACCTATATGAATTTGTCAGGAGAATGTGTACGTCCATTAATGGATTACTTTAATATCGAGATTGAAGATTTAATTGTGCTTTATGATGATCTTGATTTGCCCCTGACTAAATTACGTTTGCGTGGACGTGGTAGTGCAGGAGGGCACAATGGAATGAAGTCTTTAATTCAGCATTTAGGGACAGAGCGTTTTAATCGTATACGTATAGGTATAGATCGTCCTTCGAATGGAATGAAGATTGCGGACTACGTTCTAGCTCCTTTTACAAAGGAAGAGGAAGTGGATGTAGAACGTACAATTAAACGAGCGGCAGAAGCGTGTGTTGCTTCAATAGATACCCCGTTTTTAGAAGTGATGAATGAATTCAATCAATAATCGAGCTTTGGCGTTGTTCGTCAAAGCTTTTTTGGCGTTGTCTTATGGAAAGGAAAGATAGAATGGAAACTATTCAACAGTTAGTTCAAAAACGTTTAGAGGTCGAAAAACTACCTCAACAATTAAAAAAAGGGAGTCCACTCATTACTGGCTTATCACAGAGTGCAAAAACCTTGTATATAGCATCTGTTTATCAGACGTTGGACCGGCCTTTAGTCGTTATCGTGCCTAACTTATTAGCCGGACAAAAACTCTATACTGATTTGCTTTCACAATTAGGCGAGGAACAAGTTTATTACTACCCAGCAGAAGAATTAGTAGCCGCTCAATTTTCAATTGCTAGTTATGAATCGAAAGCAGAGCGAATCGATACATTAGACCATCTTGCTTCTAATAAAAAAGCGGTTTATATTTTACCAGTAGCTTCTCTCAAACAAAAAATAATGAATAAAAAAGACTGGCTATCTTATGTCGTAACCTTAGAAGTAGGTCAGATGATTGATTTAGAAGCGATGAAATTCCGTTTAAATGCCTCAGGTTATATGAGAGAACAGCTTGTTACTGCACCTGGACAATTTTCAGTTCGGGGTGGAATGATTGATATTTACCCATTGAATGCTGAATATCCAGTGCGTATAGAATTATTTGATGATGAAATTGATTCTATTCGTAGTTTTGATGCTGAGACTCAACTCTCTATACAAAATGAAACAACGTGCACAATAGGCCCCGCAAATGAGTGGGTGTGGACAGAACGCATGTATCAGGAATTGGCAACTGTGTTAGAAGAACGTTTACAAAAAAAATTACAAACCCTAGCCAACGATGCAAGTAAGGAACGTTTTGTACAACGTGTCACAGAACAAGTGGAGACATTACGTCAATCTATTCCGATTGATAAGATTGATTTGTATAAAACATATGTTGATGGTTATTTTAGTTCGATTACGGATTATTTCTCGGATGATACAGTTTTGATTTACGATGAGATGTCGAGAATTGAAGAGGTAGTACAGACCTTACAAGCTGAGGAAACAGAAGTCACCATGCATTTCGCCGAAGAAGGGGAGACATTAGAAGCCATCCCTTTAAGTTATGCGTACCATGAAGTGATGAGTGCTTTAAAACACCCTGCTATTTATTTGTCTTTATTTAAGCGGACAATTCCGCATGTTAAATTAGCTGAAGTCGTTGCTTATTCATGTAAACCGATGCAACAATTCCATGGACAAATGCATGTATTAAGTGCAGAGCTCGAGCGTTTTTCAAGAGAGAATAGTTATGTATTTATTGCAGTAGAGAGTGAAGAACGCAAGTATCAAATTGAAACTATTTTTAGAGACTATTCTTTGGATCAGTATTTAACTCGTGGCATTCCGCAACAAGGAAAAGTACAGGTGATTGTTCATCAGTTCGAGTCGGGGTTTGAAATGCCTTTACAACAAATTGCGCTCATTACGGATCATGAACTCTTTAAAACGACAAAAAAAGTTCGAACGAAGACACAAAAACTCTCTAATGCCGAAAGAATTAAAAGCTATTCTGAGATTAATAAGGGAGACTACGTCGTACATGTTCATCATGGGATTGGTAAATATTACGGTGTGGTTACGCTAGAAGTAGGCGGTAACCACAAAGATTACTTAGATATCCGATATCGTGGGGAAGATAAGGTATACGTCCCAGCGGACCAAATTGATTTGATTCAAAAATATGTCCCTTCCGGTGAAAAAGAACCGAAGTTACATAAATTAGGTGGCGCAGAGTGGCAGAAAACAAAGAAGAAAGTTTCTACTGCTGTGAAAGATATTGCAGATGAGCTAATCAAGTTGTATGCCAAAAGAGAAGCAGAGAAAGGCTACTCTTTTTCAGAAGATGATGATATGCAAAGGTCTTTTGAACTATCATTCCCTTATGAGCCGACTGCTGATCAACTACAGTCTATCGAAGAAATAAAGAAAGACATGGAACGTGTTCGACCGATGGACCGTTTACTCTGTGGAGATGTGGGCTATGGAAAAACCGAGGTGGCTATTCGAGCAGCATTTAAAGCGATAAACGACGGAAAACAAGTTGCTTTTTTAGTTCCTACTACGATTCTCGCTCAACAACATTATGAAACAATGTTAGAACGCTTTTCAAACTTTCCTGTCAAAGTGGGTTTACTCAATCGTTTCCGTACGAAGAAAGAACAACAAGCAACAATTAAAGACTTACAAGCTGGTGTGGTAGATATAGTAGTAGGCACACATCGTCTCTTATCTAAAGATGTTCAATTTCAAGATTTAGGTTTATTGATTGTTGATGAAGAGCAAAGATTTGGAGTGACGCACAAGGAAAAGATTAAGCAAATGCGAACAAATGTCGATGTATTAACTCTGACGGCGACTCCTATCCCACGTACATTGCATATGTCTATGGTAGGTGTTCGTGATCTATCAGTAATAGAAACACCTCCTGCAAATCGTTTCCCTGTTCAAACGTATGTGATGGAACATCATTTGGGTTTGGTAAGAGAAGCGATTGAGAGAGAAATGGCTCGTGGTGGACAAGTGTTCTATCTCTATAATCGAGTAGAAGATATGATGAAACGAGTTGATGAGATTCAACAAATGGTACCTCATGCGCGAATCGCTCATGCACATGGACAAATGAACGAGGCCGCCCTCGAAACAGTCATTCTCGACTTTTTGGAAGGTCAATATGATGTATTAGTGACAACTACGATTATTGAAACAGGAATTGATATTCCGAATGTAAACACCTTGATTGTTCACGATGCAGATAAAATGGGGCTCTCCCAGTTGTATCAATTGAGGGGGCGTGTTGGACGTTCAAATCGGGTGGCTTACGGGTATTTTTTATATGCAAAGGATAAAGTGCTGACCGAAGTGGCAGAGCAACGTTTACAAGCAATTAAAGAGTTTACAGAGTTAGGTTCTGGATTTAAAATTGCTATGCGTGACCT
The DNA here is from genome assembly GCA_030146155.1 of Savagea sp. Taxonomy (GTDB): domain Bacteria; phylum Bacillota; class Bacilli; order Bacillales_A; family Planococcaceae; genus Savagea. The sequence goes on along the minus strand of JASLCF010000133.1, from coordinate 5,233 downwards.
TTCTATTCGAGGAGCTGGTAATCTACTAGGAGCACAGCAACATGGGTTTATTGACTCGGTTGGATTCGATTTGTATTCTCAAATGCTTCAAGAAGCGATTGAGGAAAAACAAAATCCTGAAGAGGAGAAAGAAGAACCCTATGAAACAGAAATCGTCCTACCTATTGATGCGTATTTACCAGATCATTATATTGCGGATGGTTTCCAAAAAATTCAAATGTACAAACGAATCAAGGCAATTCAATCCGACGAGGATTATAATGAACTATTAGATGAAATGATTGATCGTTTTGGAGATTTACCTTATCAGGCAGAATTATTATTAAGAGTAGCAAGAATCAAAGCTTTAGCAAGTAGCATGTTGATTGAGTCGATTAAGAAGAAACGTTCGATTATTGAAATTATTATTTCTACAGCAGGAAGTCAGCAAGTAGATGGAGCTAAAATTGTTTCAAATTCTATGGAATTTGGAAGAGCAATTGGATTTTCTATGGAAAATAACAAGCTCCATTTAACAATTGATGATAAATTAACAGGTAAACGTAATGACTTTGATGTGTTAGAGAAAATGATAGAGATAATTGTTGAAAGTAAAAAAGAGTAATGTTCCATATGAAACATTGAAAGTAAGGTGAGCGAATGGTGCAACAAAACATTCAGATGAAGCAGATAATGAAAGGAGCTACTATTCTTACGATAGCGGCTTTTATTGTCAAAGTATTATCTGCGATTTATCGCGTACCTTTTCAAAACTTAGTAGGAGATCGTGGGTTTTATATTTATCAGCAGATTTATCCTTTTATAGGTATGACAACTGTTTGGATTTCGTATGGTTTATCTGTTGCACTTTCTAAAATGTTAGTTGAAGCGCAGACCCAGAAGGAATATGACTCAGTGAAAAAAATTGTGGGTGTTACTCTTTTTCTACTAACAGTCGTATTATTCTTATTTTTTCAGTTTTCAGGTGAGCAGTTAGCGAAATGGATGGGAGATTCTGCACTTGCACCTTTACTTCAAGCACTTTCTTTTATGATGCTATTTGTTGCCCCGTTAACTCTTTTTAAAGGAGAAAAACAAGCAATGGGTGATTTAACTACTGTGGCTATTTCTAATATTTTAGAACAGTTAGTCAGGGTAGTATTAGTTATTGTAGGTGCCTACTATGTGATGAAAATAGGCAACCAATCTATTTATGACGCTAGTTTTTATGCTGTGATAGGGAGCAGTGTAGGTCTTTTTGTGGCATTTTTATATTTATATCCTAAAAGAGAAAGAGTGAGTCATAGGATAGATTGGACGATGACAAAAACGACTATTCGCAAGCTTTTTATTTATAGTTTGAGTTTTAGTGCGAGTGCTATGCTTTTATTGTTTTATCAACTAGTAGATGCGTTCACGATCCTTAATGGATTAATGGAATACGGTACGAACAAATGGCAAGCAATGGACACGAAGGGAATTTATGATCGTGGACAACCTTTTGTGCAACTGGGGATATTGCTTTCTACTACATTATCGCTGACATTGCCTCCGTTAATTACCCATTATGAAACCGGAAAAATGAAACGTGCCATTGAACCTATACTTGTATTAATGTTTAAAATCGCTCTTGTAGTAGGTATTGCTGCTACAGTAGGTTTACTCATTATTCTACCTGACTTGAATGAGTTACTGTTTATGAGTCATGAAGAAGGGCTCGCACTATCCGTTTTTATTTCACAAATATTTTTCTTGTCCTTGATCCTGCCTTTAGCTGCGCTGTTGTTTGGTAGCAATCAAGTGGGCACACCATTACTCCTGTTCCTTGGGAGTATAGGAATTAAAGGATTTCTTAATACGGTACTTCTTCCTATATGGGGGATTGTTGGAGCGGCGGTTGCCAGTGTGCTCTCCCTGGTCGTTGTGTTAACAGGTCTAGTCGTCGTTTTTAATCGAACATACTCCCTTCCTTCCTTGCATAAAAAATTTTATCAAGTCGTTGGGTTGGCCACTCTTTGTATGATATTGAGTGTGAAAGCTTTACAATGGGGAGTGAAATACCTTTCAATCTGGGAGGGTCAAACGAGGTGGCATTCTGCTGTGATTGTAGTAGGTAGTGTGGGATTAGGTGCAGCTGTCTTTTTATCTATTATTTTAAGAAAAGAATTATTCCATCTCAAGGAATGGATGTTAGTGCCGGGAGGACGAAAAATGGCGAAATTACAATTGTCGATGATGAAAGAGAGGGCAAATCATGAATAAGATTACAGTAATAGGCTTAGGAGCAGGTGATTTAGAACAGCTCCCGTTAGGAGTCTATCGTTTATTACAAGCACAAACATTCAGATATGCTAGAACGTTAGACCATCCTGTGGTGAAGCAATTGCAGCAAGAAGGAATCCATTTTGAGAGCTTTGACTCAATTTATGAAGCGAATGATTCTTTTGAAGAAGTTTATACAACGATAGTCAAGCAATTGATTGAAAAAAGTGAGTTAACAGATATTATTTATGCTGTTCCGGGTCATCCCTTGGTTGCTGAAAAAACTGTACAACTTTTAATTGAACGAGCGAAGGACGAAACGTTTGAATTAGTCATTAGTGGAGGCCAAAGTTTCATTGATCCAATGCTATCTACTTTACGTATCGATCCCATTGAGGGTTTTCAATTATTAGACGGTCTTGCTTTGACTTCAGATCAACTCATCATGGAACACCATCAACTGATTGCACAGATTTATGATCAATTTACAGCCTCTGATGTGAAGCTAACATTAATGGAAAAATATGCGGACGAATATCCAGTCACAATTGTGACAGCGAGTGGGACTGCTCAAGAAAAAGTCCAAACTGTACCCCTTTACGAATTAGACCGTGTTGTAGAGATAGATAACTTAACAACTATTTATATCCCACCAGCATCACCCGAAGAACGTACGAAAGATTGGAATTACTTAAAGCAAGTGGTAGAAATCTTAAGGTCACCAGAAGGATGTCCATGGGATAGAGAACAGACGCATGACAGTTTGAAAAAATACCTTGTCGAAGAAACATATGAGGTTTTACAAGCGATCAATGAGCAAGATGACGAAGCAATCGCAGAAGAATTGGGAGATGTGTTGTTACAAATATTTCTACATGCAACGATTGCTAGTGAACAAGGTACTTTCTCGTTAGAAGATATTATTCAAAACCTTACTCAAAAGATGATTCGTCGACACCCTCATGTATTTGGTGACCAAGTTATTGAGTCTCCAGACGACGTAGTCACTGAATGGCAAAAGATAAAAGCTAAAGAAAATGGGTTTAAAAATGAAGCATCTTCTTCTGCTCTAGAGGGAAAAGAGCGTACAGATTCAACCTTGCTGACTGCTTATAACTATCAAAAAGCAGCTGCGCAAGTAGGTTTCAATTATGCCTCAATCGATGGAGCGATTGAGAAATTCCAAGAAGAGTGGCAAGAATTCTTAGTTGAAATAGAGCGGAAAGATAATGAAAAAGAGCGAATTGATGAATTTGGAGACGTTTTATTTACATTGATTAAGATTGGTCTCTATGAACAGATTAACCCAGAAGAAGCTATGCACACAGCAAATCAAAAATTCAAAGCAAGATTTCAAACCGTTGAAAGAAAGTTAAAAGAGCAGAAGAAAAATTTTAAAACTGCATCCACTGAACAGATTATTGAATACTGGCAAGAAGCAAAGGAGGAGTACGATGAGACTCGATAAATTTTTAAAGGTATCACGTTTAATCAAACGCCGTACATTGGCAAAAGAAGTAGCAGATCAAGGAAGAATAACGATTAATGGAGTGGCGAGTAAAGCTTCATCTAAAGTAGCAATCGGAGACGAGTTAGCGATTCGTTTTGGCCAAAAGCTTGTTACGGTTCGTGTAGAAGATTTAAAAGATTCAACGAAAAAAGAAGATGCACTTTCGATGTATACAGTGATCAAAGAAGAAAAGATTGAAGCTTAAAATTGGCTTATTTTGCAATTTATTAGATATTTCGATATACTATAGAATAAATAATACTTAGCAAAGAGGGTGAGAAAGTGCGTATTGAACAAAAAAGGACCGTGCAACAATTCAATGAAGAGCGTCAACAAGAAGAAGCACGTCAACAAGAGTTACGGAAGATAAAAGTACGTCGCTTTCGAAAAAGAGCCCTATTGTATAGTTTAATAGCTACAATTACGTTTTCAATCATTTTAGTAGTCTACTTGAAACAATCAGAAACGGCTGAACAATTTTTGAAAGAAAAAGAAGAAGTTGCTCAACAATTAGAAGCTATTCAAAAAGAACAACAACAATTAAACACTCATCTTGCTTTATTAGATGATGATGATTATATTGAAAAATTAGCGCGACAACAATATTTAATGGGAAAGAAAAACGAAATCATTTTCTCTATCCCTTCGGATGAAAAAGAAGAAGACAAAGAATAAACGAGCAGTACCCGTTCTCAATCATTTAAAGATGTGGAGAGGAGGGGTACTGTTTTTTTGTAGAGGAATAAAAACAGGCTTTCAAAGTGAAGTCTGTTGACAGTCACCACGAGTCAGTTATAATAATACATATAACCTAACTATTATAGGGGAATATGTTTGAAAGGTTTCTTAATTGAAATCGCTTAAATTCTAAGGAGGAGCATTTTTTTTATGTCAATTGAAGTAGGCAGCAAGTTACAGGGTAAAATCACAGGGATTACGAATTTTGGTGCTTTCGTTGAATTACCTGGTGGTTCAACAGGGTTGGTTCATATTAGTGAAGTAGCAGATAGCTACGTAAAAGACATCAACGAGCATTTAAAAGTTGGAGAAGAAGTAGAAGTAAAAGTAATGAATGTAGGTTCAGACGGAAAGATTGGACTTTCAATTCGTAAAGCAAAACCTGAATCTGAAAGACCACAACGCCCATCTCGTCCTCGTCCAACAAGTCGTCCAGCTCAACAAGTAGATCGTACAGAAAGCTTTGAACAAAAGATGGCAAAATTCATGAAAGATAGTGAAGAGCGTCTAACTACTTTAAAAAGAGCAACGGAATCAAAACGTGGCGGCCGCGGAGCTAGAAGAGGATAACTTAGTGCTCATTCGACTGAATGAAAATGATTCTAATTTTTAAAAATAAATAAATAAAAAAGCGATGGACTCGTTGATTAAACGACCATCGCTTTCTTCTTTTTTTATATAGCGGCGGAGGGAGTCGAACCCACGACCTTACGGGTATGAACCGGACGCTCTAGCCAGCTGAGC
>JASLCF010000115.1 GCA_030146155.1 Savagea sp. | reverse complement strand
CCTTGCTTTTCCAAGCCACGTTTCTTCAAAGACATCGCCAATTTGAATGTGCATCTCGCCTTCTTTTTGTCGCATCCGAAGATGACACACATAAGCAGCACCTGGCATTAATAAGAAAACATGGCGTTTTTTAAGCGTTAAATGATCATAACGGATGAAGAAACGCAAGCCATGAATCGTCAACTGAATCCAACGGTTTTGTTTATTTTGTCTGAAATCTGGTCGTAAAAAATAAAATAAAATGATCAATCCACCACTAAAAAAGAATAAGTACAGTGCCATCACGTTCTCCCTCCTTTTCTTTTAGTTTAACAAAATAAAAGAGGAGACTCTATTTACAGTCCCCTCCTCCATCTGTTATTTCCACCAATTCATTTGTTCTTTTTCTTTAAAATTAATGACCATGACGGTTACAATCGGCGCAAAAATCATACCGAGGAAACCAAATACTTTTAAGCCGACATACATTACAAATAAGGCGACCACTGTATTTAATCCGAGCTTACTTCCAACAATTTTAGGCTCCATAACATTTCGAACGAGCGTAACGATACCATAAATCACTGCTAATTGAATGCCTAATGTAACATTTCCATTTAAGAAAGCAATGATGATCCATGGAACCATAATGCCTCCTGTTCCAAAAACAGGAATCATATCAAATACCGCAATTCCGAGCGCTACTCCGACTGCATTCGGCAATCCGATGACTAAAAAGCCAATCGCAAGTTCTACAAAGGTAATCGAAGCAATTAATAAGTAAGCTTTGACGTAATCCTTAATACTTTTTGTGAAGCTATGTGTTACTTTTTGAATCATCGTTACCGTTTTAGGACTCATTTGCTTTTTGAAAAATGCGAGAATCGAATCGAAGTCCCAAATAATAAATACACTTGCTAATAAGGCAAAGGATACGGTAATAAAGAAACTAGGTAAAGATAAACTAAAAGTTGTAATATAAGATGCTAAATCACCAGATAATGAAATCGTCCAATTTGTAATTGCTTTGAGGACGTCATCTAATACATTTTTATATTGCCCTGCAAGTTCAGGAGAAACTCTTTCAAAAAGACCTTCACTAAAAGTTTTCACACGCTCAAGTGCTGGCAAGACGCTGTCATAATAAATACGTGGTAAATGTTTAATGCCTTCTCCAATCCAGCCTAGTGATTTAAAAATAAGCCAAGTTACAACACTGCCAAGTAAAGTATAGAGGGATAAAATCACACCTAATCCCCACACACGTCGATTATGTAAATGTGTTTTATTTGCCAGCCAACGAACAATTGGCATACAAACTGCAGCGATGACAAAGGCTATCACAAAGGGTAAAACGACTGGAAATACATATTTGAAAAATAAAATGATTAAAGCGAGAATCATTGCAATAAATACGATGCGAATGATCCATTCTTTCTGTTGGTCAATTGAAGATTTCTTTTCCACACCATCACCTCATTGTTCTATACCCCGTTTGTAGTGATTCAAATCCATTTTTCTCACTCATTTCCCAGTGATTCACCTATACATTAGACGACCGGTAACTCAAAAGGTAACCGAAAAGATGAAAAACCATCTCCTAAAGATAAGAAGATGGTTCTCCACTGATTCCTATTTATTTCTCCCAATAAATCACAGTTAATCCTACTCGTCTTTCCAATTGGACTTTACCTTGAACAGCAACAGTAGAGACAGCATTTACTAATTGCGCATAGACTTCTGGTAACCGTTCTTTCAACTTCGCATAACGAACAATGGCTTGTTCTTCCGTCAATTCATCCGTCGTAATGGATTCGAATGTTTTGGTTTGCACCGTTCGTCCGAGTAAAGTAGTTGCTGTATCTACGATAGATTCTATGCATGCTACATCATTATGCGGATCCCCTTCAAATACTTGAATTTGAGCTTCCACCGGTAATCCATCAATGAATTGATCCGACGTTCTATGAAAACGAGCAATATAAACACCTTTTCTCGAAAAATCATCCATTTGTTGTAGCGATTCAAAAGACCCAATCACAGGTACCATCGCTGCGAATGTATAGTCATGTGGGGAGATTGCTACTGTCGGTGGCCAACCTGTTTCAACAGTTGTGATTGTTGAAATTTCAAATTGTTCTGCGAAAGTTGTTAAATGTTTAAGCATTTCACTCGAAATATCCGTTGCCGTAACGTGCTTCGTTCTTAATGCAAATGGAATAGTGTATCGCCCAGCTCCTGCACCAATCTCTAACCATTCATGCTGCTCACTGAGTGCTCCTTGCTCCTCTAACCAATGAGCAACAGCATTCGGAATAGGCTCTTCATTCACTTTTTGATTACTTGCAAATTGGGCAGCTCTCGCATTCCAAAATTCTTTTTGTTGTTCAACTTTTGACATCTCTATCCCTCCTCCTTTCAATATAGCATGGACAAGAACACAGCAAAAAGAATTCGCTCTATCTTTTTCGGAGGGAGTTCAGTACAATAAGAACCATAATTGAATAAAGGAGTGAAAAAGTATGAAAGATCCACGATTTTCCATCGCAAACCGAGAAGCTTGTATCGGCATTGCGCTTGTCCTCGTGAACTTTGCCATTTGGTTTGGTTTTGCTTATGGTTTAGGGAGCGCTGACTACAGTGATTACTCATATATCCTCGGATTTCCAGCATGGTTTTTTTATAGTACAATGGCTGGCACCGTGTTTATGATTGTCACACTCGGGATCATTTTAAAGCTATTTTTCAAAGATGTACCATTTGACGACGAGGGGGATGACGACAAATGATTCATTGGCAAGCTATTGTGCCTCTTGTTTTCTTTCTTCTCGTGATCTTTATGATCGGCATATGGGCAAATCAAAAAATTCGTACGTCTGATTCATTTCTATCTGAATACTTTTTAGGTGGACGTGAAATGGGCGGCTTCATCCTTGCGATGACGATGATTGCCACATATGGAAGTGCAAGTAGTTTTATTGGTGGACCAGGTGTTGCTTATACGAAAGGTTTGGGGTGGGTACTTCTAGCGATGGCCCAACTACCAGCTGGTTACTTCGTATTAATGGTTCTTGGTAAAAAATTCGCCATCATTGCACGAAAGTTTCAAACGATCACATTGATTGATTTTCTAAAAATCCGTTACAAAAGTGATGCAATTGTTATTTTATCGGCAATTGCAATTATTATCTTCTTATTTTCATCCATGACCGCACAGTGGGTCGGAGGGGCTCGATTAATTGAGTCATTGACCGGCTTACAATACACGACTGCCCTCTTTATTTTTGCGGCGTCTGTATTAATTTATGTCATTATTGGTGGATTCCGCGCGGTTGCTTTAACAGATGCAGTTCAAGGATCGATTATGATTATCGGAACTGTGATTTTACTCGTCGCAACTGTTATTGCAGGCGGTGGAATTGAAGCCATTATGGCAAGTTTAGTAGAAGAAAATCCTAATCTTATTACGCCTTTTGGTGCTGAAGGCGAACTGACACCTTTATATGTTTCAACCTTCTGGATTTTAATCGGAATTGGAGTTGTAGGTCTTCCACAAATTGCTGTCCGTGCCATGAGTTACAAAGATTCTAAAAGTATGCATCGTGCCATCATGATTGGAACGATTGGTATTGGAACAATTATGTTTGGTATGCATTTAATCGGTGTATTTGCTCGTCCAGTAATGCCTGGTGTTGAAATTGGCGATCAAGTGATGCCTTTGTTGTCACTTAAAGTTCTCCCACCTTATGTGGCTGGCTTCGTATTAGCTGCACCAATGGCGGCGACAATGTCCACTGTCAATGCTTTATTAATTTTAGTGAGTTCAACGGTAGTGAAAGACATTTATTTAAACTATATGAAACCGCAAGCTTCCGAAACTCAGATTAAAAAAGTAAGTTTCGCAACGACATCTCTTATTGGGATTGCTGTAGTTATTTTTGCAATGAATCCACCAAGTTTAATTGTATGGCTCAATTTATTCGCTTTTGGTGGACTAGAAGCAGCATTCGTTTGGTCTGTTGTTTTCGGTTTGTATTGGGATAAAGCAAATAAATACGGTGCAATTGGTTCCATGTTTATCGGAATCACATCTTATATTATTATTAATATTTGGTTCCCGAATGTATTCGGAATGCACTCAGTTACCCTACCTGTCCTATTCTCATTGATTGCTTTTGTTGTAGGAAGTCTAGCGACACAGCATAAATTGATTGGACAACCTCATTGGATGGAACAAACGAAATAAAAAAACAACCCGTTCTTCT
>JASLCF010000068.1 GCA_030146155.1 Savagea sp. | reverse complement strand
CGCGCTCTTCCGGGTTTTTCCGCGCATGCTATTCCCGCGGGAGTTGCCGCCTTGCACTCCAATCAACTAAGTATTCGTTTTTCATAGAGAATTCTTATAAAAAATTATTATATAACCTCTCCTTTTAAAACAAAAACTAAATAAAAATCCACACTTAAATTAACCAACTAAAAAGTCAGTTAAAACTCAACTTATCAACTAGCTTAAAATCCTTGTAATCCTCTCAAAGTTTCAAAACCTTCCCAAAAAGGTTCTTTCCCTTGATGAACGTAATGCCGTTTACGCTTCAATTCTGGACGTTTACCGTTCATAATCCACCCCTCATGCACAGCTGCTATTTTATCTTCTGGTCCTTTAATTCTTTGTTTTTGTCTTTTAATATAAAGTCCATCCACTTCCACAAATAAAACAGGTCTTGTAGGCGTTTCAGAGGGACGATTGATCACTTCTGTTTCTAGAAGATATTAATGAATTGTTTCATGGCTCAGGACAGAATAACCTAGTAACTTTTCAAGTGTTTGTGAAGCGTTTCTATATGATTTCCCTTCTACAGCTAGTTCCATTGGCATCTCTTGAACCAGCAGACTTAACCCTTTTGCACCTTCAAATTGTAAGTGTTGGTCTAACAGACTGACGTATTTCTTACATTCACGATCATAGTAATAATTTCTATTTACTTGAACTGAACCAAATAAAGAATCCAGCGTAATAGGACGTTTATCTTTTAGTTGAAAACGTGTCGTGTCACGGTGTTCTGTTACTAGTTAATCTAGCTCTGTTAAGAGCTGGCTTAGTGCTTCTGAATATGTTTTTTGAAGTGTTCTAAATCAATCAGTTTCAATTTCTTTCAATGTCGGTATCTTTGTGTTATTTTTAATCATAAGGGCTCTCTCCTTTAGTGGTTTTCGCAAACTTTACTATACAAGAAGAGAGCCCTTTTTTCATTTAAAAATATCTATATAACATTTCTCCTTCTTCAAAGAAATCTCCAATTGATTGTAGCGGAAGCTTTTTTGACTCCAGCGGGAACAGCACCATCGGAAAAACCCACAGGAGCGTTCTTTGCGACGAGGATTTTGGAGATGTGCCCGCGGAAAGCATAAAAAGGTGGAGCGGAAATCAATGGTATATTATAGATTTTTTATTTATCCCCACAAACATTTTACTCATACCTTAAAGACACTGCGTCTCATTTTCCTGATTATGATTTGTACAAGAAAAAAATTTAAGAATGTCTATTGCTCATTCCTTCATCTGAACGCCAAAACATATTGTTTTTAATGCTAGTTATTTCTTCTTTTATCTACAAACTATTTATTCGAATGCAGCATCATTTATCCATAAAAAAACTGAAAGAGCCGAATCGACTCTTTCAGTTTTTTTATTCTTGAGAACTACATGTTTTAGGTCCTGCATTACGTACGTAAGAACCTGTCTCTCCAGACAACACGTCTCCACCAGTAGATTCAATAATTTCCTTTGTCACTGTGTGTGAAATAGCTGCTGTAACTTGTTGTAATAATTCATTCACCTCAACTTGAGATTGTTTGAATTCAGGAACAATTGGAATCGCATCAATTTCTGCTTCAATCTTTGCAATTTTTTCTTCTACAATTTCCAATGCACGTTTCTTATCATATTGACGATAGTTGACAGCCTGTTGTTGTAATACTTTTAAGCTTGAGATACTTTCACGCACTTTTTGATTTTCATTAATTTTTGCCTCAGCTTGTTTGAAAAATTCTACCTGTTCTGTCGAAGCAATCATTTCTCCTAATTTGTTTGCCATATCAATAATTTCTGTACGTGTATACATTTTCTTCGTCATTGTACTGTCTCCTTTTTCTTCACAAGGCCGATGTATTCGCCATCTAGTGACCATGTTTTCGCTTCTGTAATTTTTACTTCTACGATTTGACCTACTACTTCTTTTGGAGCTCTAAAGTTCACTAATTTATTTTTCTCTGTGTAACCAGATAATACATCAGGATCTTTTTTACTTTCTCCTTCAACGAGTACTTGCACCGTTTTACCAGCATATTGTGCCATCGCTCGTGCAGATGTTTCATTCACTAAAGCATTGAGACGTTGTAACCTTTCTTTTTTAACTTCCATTGACACATTGTCTTTCATTTTAGCAGCTGGCGTTCCCTCTCTTGGAGAGTAAATGTAAGTATAAGCGGTATCAAAACCAACTTCTTTAAATAAAGACATCGTTTCTTCAAACTGCTCATCTGTTTCATTTGGGAATCCTACAATGATATCGGTTGTTAAGGTTACGTTTGGAATAGCTTGCTTAATTTTATCCACTAACGTTAAAAATTGCTCTCTCGTATATTTACGTGACATTAATTTTAATATTTCACTTGAACCTGATTGTACAGGAAGGTGAATATGGTCTACGAGATTGCCACCTTTCGCTAGTACTTCAATCAAACGATCATCAAAATCTCTTGGGTGACTGGTTGTAAATCGAATTCGAGGGATATCAATCAGTCGTAAATCATCCATTAAGTCTCCTAATGTATAATCTATATCCTCTAAGTCTTTCCCATAAGCATTCACATTTTGTCCTAGTAATGTGATTTCTTGATAACCCGCTGCTGCTAATTCACGGACTTCTTGAATAATATCTTCTGGACGTCGACTACGTTCTTTCCCTCGAGTATAAGGCACAATACAGTACGTACAAAATTTATCGCAACCATACATAATGTTAACCCAAGCTTTAATTTGCCCCGTTCTTACTTTAGGAAGGTTTTCAATAATGTCTCCTTCTTTAGACCAAACTTCGACAATCATTTCTTTAGATAAATAAGCTTCTTTTAAAATATGAGGTAAACGATGGATATTATGTGTTCCAAAAATCATATCTACATGTTGGTGTTGCTTTAATATTCTAGCAACAACTGCTTCTTCTTGTGACATACAGCCACAAACACCTACTAAAAGATCTGGGCGTTCACGCTTTAATGCTTTCAAATGACCTAACTCTCCAAATACACGGTCTTCTGCATTTTCACGAATCGCACACGTATTAAATAAAATCACATCTGCCTCAGAACGATTTTCAGTCGGTTGATAACCTAAATCCATAAAAATACCGGCCATCACTTCTGTATCATGTTCGTTCATTTGACATCCAAACGTTTGGATAAAGAAGGTTTTACCTTGCCCCATTTGTCTGAATTGATCTTCAATCATAAAGTCATCATGGTATTTCACTTGTTCTTTCCCACGACGTTTCGCATCTTTTAATGAGGGTGGTTGATACACTGTATCGAAATATTGACTATAATCTTTTTCAACTTGTTTAGGTTGTTGTTTCACTTGATTCATTTGGTGGCGTTGCTCTTCATTCATAGCAATTCCCCTTTCTATTCAAAACTTCCTTATACGAATCCAACTTGTATTATACTGAAATACACCTTGAAATGACAAGTTCTTGCCCTTTTTTCGGTAGATTGTCACACATTAGGCATTATATTGAAAGGGATGGTCATCATTTATGCGTATTAATTCAGTATGTGTTGCTTTTTTCGTTACAGGGTCTACCGTTACAAGCAAGCCATTTAATTGTGCGCGGCCTTTTTTCGGTACTTGGAAGCGTGTCGGCATATTGGTCTTAAAACGATGTAAGACATCTTCTTTGATCATCCCTAAAATCTCGTCATAAGGGCCTGTCATTCCTGCATCCGTTAAGTAAGCTGTACCTCTCGGAAGAATACGATGATCAGCAGTTTGTACATGTGTATGAGTGCCTACTACTACTGTGGCTCTACCATCTAAATGCCAACCCATCGCAATTTTTTCGCTAGTTGCTTCAGCATGTAAGTCAACAAAAAATAAATCCGCTTCATCCTTTAATTGTTCAAATAACTCGTCTGCTTTTGCAAAAGGGTCTTCATGCGGAGGTAAGAATGTGCGACCGTGCAAATTAATAACTGCAATACGTAAGCCTTGTTTTTCTATAATCGTATACCCTTGTCCAGGTGCTTCATCTGAAAAATTCGCTGGTCGAATGAGGTAATCTGCATCATCTATAAAATTAAAGATATCCTTATTATCCCATGTGTGATTTCCCATTGTAACAACATCCACGCCTGCATGTAGCAAGTCTCTATAAATCGATTCTGTGATGCCTCTTCCAGCAGCTGCGTTCTCTCCATTGGCAATGACTAAAGATACATCATGTTTTTTCTTCAAACGAGAAACGTATTGTTCTACCATGTCTCTTCCCATAGAACCTACAATATCTCCAATAAATAAAATATTCAATTCTTTTTCCTTCTTTCCATAATAAAAGGGTTTCGTTTACACGAAACCCCCTTTGTTGTCTTATTTTGCATATTCGACAGCGCGTGTTTCACGAATCACTGTCACTTTAATATGTCCTGGATAATTCAATTCTTCTTCAATTTGCTTACGAATGTCTCGTGCTAAACGATGTGAAGTAATATCATCGATTTGATCTGGTCGAACAATGATGCGTACTTCACGCCCTGCTTGAATCGCAAATGATTTTTCCACACCTTCATAAGATTCAGCAATTTCTTCTAAACGTTCTAGACGTTTAATGTAATTTTCAAGTGTTTCGCTACGCGCACCTGGTCGAGCGGCAGATAATGCATCTGCTGCAGCTACAAGTACTGCAATAGTTGATGTCGCTTCTTCATCGCCATGGTGAGAAGCAATACTATTAATTACGACTGGATGCTCCTTGTACTTAATCGCTAATTCCTTACCGATTTGTACGTGACTACCTTCTACTTCATGGTCAATTGCTTTCCCAATATCGTGAAGTAATCCTGCTCGTCTTGCTAGGGTGATGTCTTCGATACCAACTTCAGCAGCAAGTAATCCTGTGAGATATGCTACTTCAATCGAATGTTTCAATACATTTTGACCATAGCTTGTACGGAAATGAAGTCGACCTAATATTTTAATTAAGTCTGGGTGTAGGTTGTGAATACCTAATTCGAATGTAGTTTCCTCACCCTTTTCACGAATGAGTTCATCTACTTCTCTTCTTGACTTATCAACCATTTCTTCAATACGTGCAGGGTGAATTCGGCCGTCTTGTACTAGTTTTTCTAGTGCCAATCGTGCAGTTTCACGTCTTACAGGGTCAAATCCAGATAAAATTACAGCTTCAGGTGTATCGTCAATAATTAAATCGATTCCTGTTAATGTTTCGATCGTACGAATATTTCGTCCTTCTCGCCCAATGATGCGACCTTTCATTTCATCATTTGGTAAATTAACAACAGATACAGTCGTTTCAGCTACATGGTCCGCAGCAAATCGTTGCATTGCAAGTGATAAAATCTCACGAGATTTTTTATCGGCCTCTTCTTTTGCCTTTTCCTCTGACTCTTTTGTCATGACTGCAATGTCAATTGCCAACTCTTTTTCAACTTCAGATAGAATGACTTCTTTTGCCTCTGAGCGTGTCAGGGCAGAAATACGTTCTAACTCTGTTTCGTGTTGAGCAAGTAGTTCTTCCGCCTTGCGTTCCATCTGTTCAATATGCTGTTGTTTTTTAGTCAATTCTGCTTCGAATTGATCTAACATTTCTTCTTTTCTGTTAAGACTATCATCTTTTCGATCCAAAAGTTCCTCACGTTGCATTAAACGGTTTTCTTGCTTTGCAATTTCGGCTCTTCTTTCACGAATTTCAGCTTCTGTTTCAATTCTTAACTTGTGATTTTCATCTTTTGCTTCCAGTAGTGCTTCTTTTTTCATTGCCTCCGCTTCTCGCTTCGCTTCTTCAACGATTTGAGCTGCTTGGTAATTTGCACCAGTCACTTTTGATTCGTTCACTTTTTTATTGTAGGAATAAACAACAAATGCACCGACGATAAAACTAAGCAATGCGGAGATGATAATTTCAGCTAACATTCTGGCCACCTCCTCTATGCTATTTTCTTGTCATGTCGGCTCGTATATTAAAGTGCAACATACTGCCTATTCAAATATTCATTGTAGTATGAAGTAATACACTTTTAATTGTAGCGATGTCTACGATTCATGTCAAGACACGATACGTTGAGTC
>JASLCF010000138.1 GCA_030146155.1 Savagea sp. | reverse complement strand
TTATTTTAGTGTTAGCGATTAGTTTTGTCTTGTTAGCTAAAACGAGATTAGCAGCTTTTATAGCTCTTGGTGCAAGTGGTTATTCAGTCGCTTTGTTCTTTGTGATGTTTAAGGCGCCTGACCTTGCTTTAACCCAATTAGTTATTGAAACGGTTTCTGTTTCTCTGTTTTTACTTGCTTATCAGCGATTACCTGAACTGAATACACATGGCGAGACAAAAAACAATAAAGTGATGAACGCAATCATTGCAGTTGGAGTAGGTGTAACCGTTACTCTCATTGCGCTTGCTTCTCACTCAAATAAACTCGTTGATTCAATTTCAGAATACTATAAAGAAACTGTTTATACATTAGCTGGAGGCGGAAATATCGTTAACGTCATCTTAGTTGACTACCGTGGATTTGATACACTCTTTGAAATCGCAGTCCTTTCGATTGCTGCTTTAGGTGTATTCACAATGATTAAATTAAAGATTAAAGGAGATGAAGCGGATGAAAACGAATGATGTCATTTTACAAACGACAACTAAGGTAGTATTTTTTATTATCTTCATCTTCTCTATTCATATTTTCTTTGCTGGTCACTATACACCAGGTGGAGGTTTTGTCGGTGGGTTACTGACGACAGGAGCTCTTATTCTCCTGCTCCTGGCCTTTGACTTAAAGACGGTCAGAAAAGCACTGCCTTTTAATTTTATTCGAGTGATTGCGTATGGTTTACTACTCGCATTCCTCACGGCTAGTTGGCCCATTTTAGTTGATAAACCATTCTTTACACATGCATTCGATGATTTTAATCTCCCTTTATTTGGTGAATCTTCGTTGCATACGGCTATGTTATTTGACCTTGGCGTATACTTAGTCGTCGTTGGTGCTGCAATGACCATGATTCAAACGATTGGAGGCGATAATTAATGGAACTTTTAATGGCCATCGTTGTAGGTATCCTGTTCACTGCCGCGGTTTATTTAATATTATCGCGTTCTCTATTAAAAATAATTTTAGGAACTGGTTTACTTAGTCACGGAGCCCATTTACTTATCTTAACGATGGGCGGATTAGGTGGAGAAAAACCGCCTGTTATTGCAGAAGGTGTGACCGAGTTTGCAGATCCTTTGCCACAAGCTTTAATCTTAACAGCTATCGTCATTAGCTTTGGAGTGACAGCATTTATGCTCGTGTTGTCTTATCGTCTTTATGCCGTCCATAAAACTGACAATATGAATGTACTGAGAGGAAATGATGAACATGACTAACTTATTATTGTTTCCTATCCTCATTCCATTTTTATTTGCAATCTTGCTGCTCTTTTTCAAAGAAAATATCTTAATGCAGCGTATTTTAGTCTCATTAGGACTTGTTTTAGCAACGATAAGTGCAGTTTTCCTCACTTATATCGTCCAAACAGAAGGGATTCAGACAGTCACATTAGGAAGTTGGCCTGCTCCATTTGGAATCTCTATGGTATCCGATTTATTTTCTGCACTCCTTGTGACAACTACTTTAATTGTTACTTTCTTTGTAGTGATTTACAGTTTCTATACGATTGATATCGGTCGAGAGAGAAACTTTTACTATGCTTCCATTTTGTTTATGATTACTGGAATTAATGGGGCATTTACAACTGGTGACATCTTTAACATGTTCGTTTTCTTTGAAGTGTTATTAATGGCATCTTATGTATTGATTGTCCTAGGTGGAGAAAAAAGACAGTTACGTGAATCTATTAAATACATGCTCGTCAATGTTGTCTCCTCGGCGCTCTTTGTCATAACAGTCGCTTATCTTTATTCGATTGTAGGCACACTCAATATGGCCGATATCTCGGTTAAAATTGCTCAATTTGATCAACCGGGCATTATCACAGTCATTGGTGTTTTGTTTTTAATTGTATTTGGAATTAAAGGGGCAATCTTCCCTCTTTATTTTTGGCTACCGAGTGCATATGCTGCGCCACCTATTCCAGTACTCACCCTATTTGGGGCATTATTAACAAAAGTAGGGATTTACTCGATTACTCGTACGTACACACTATTTTTCGTTCATGACATCGGATTCACACATATGATATTAATGGGGCTGTCCCTTCTAACTATCGTTGTGGGAATCATAGGAGCTCTTGCGTATTTTGATTTGAAACAAATCATCATTTATAATATCGTCATCGCTGTAGGTGTTATTTTGTTCGGTGTCTCTTTAATGGACGAGTTCGCAATGCAAGGAAGCATTTACTATATCGTTCATGATATGTTAATTAAAGCAGCTCTCTTCTTACTGATAGGGATTATTATTTATGTGACGGGTACTTCCAATCTTCGGGAAATGGGCGGCTTGATGAAACGTTTTCCACTATTAGGTTGGACATTCTTAATTGCTGCTTTTGGATTAGCTGGTATTCCGCCACTGAGTGGTTTCATTGGTAAGTTCTTAATTGTGAAAGGGGCATTTAACGCAGGCCATTGGATTGGAGCCGTTGCTATTTTGCTTTCTAGTTTAGCAGTGCTCTTATCAGTCATCCGCATTTTTATTTATGCGTTTTGGGGCGAAGAAAAACCAATTCACACCTCTATTCAAAAGATGAAATACATGAAAATGATGATTCCAGCAAGCTTACTGGTTGTCCTTTCCATCGTATACGGAGTAGGGACGGAAGCGTTTATGCCGTATATCACTGACGCGGCTGAAGTATTATTAAACCCATCGCTTTACATCGATGCGGTAATGAAGGAGTAGATTACAATGGCGTTTCAAATTTTACTGAACGTATTCATTGGGTTCATCTGGATGTTTATCAGTTCTTCCGTAACCGCTACTACTTTCATTATCGGTTACATCATCGGGTTATTACTCATCATTTTATTAAGACGATTTTTCAAAGATCGACTATATGTGTGGCGTTTATGGGCAGCTACAAAACTCTTCCTTATTTTCTTAAAGGAATTAACGATGTCGAATATATCTGTTTTAAAAGTTGTCTTAA
This sequence comes from Savagea sp., assembly GCA_030146155.1. Lineage (GTDB taxonomy): Bacteria > Bacillota > Bacilli > Bacillales_A > Planococcaceae > Savagea. The sequence goes on along the minus strand of JASLCF010000138.1, from coordinate 11,472 downwards.
AACCAAATTTGAGAGAAATACAACCCATGATTTTTGCTTTACCTACTGAATTAGAACATGATTGGGAAATTACATTACTCTCTAGCCTCATCACTCTTACGCCTGGAACAGTTGTACTTTATGTATCAGAGGATTCAAGTACACTCTATGTCCATGCTATTGACGTTGATGATGTAGATGAAGCCATCCATTCCATTAAAAATACGTTTGAAAAAGCAATTATGGAGGTGAGTCGCGCATGATGACATTTATGTGGGTTTCCCTCATCTTAATTTTAGTTTCAATGCTAGGTCTCATGTACCGCGTATTTAAAGGACCATCCATTCCTGACCGTTTAATTGCATTAGATGGAATTGGGATTATGATTATTTCTGCAACAGCGATTTTATCTATTATCTTTGATACCGAATTCTTTATAGAGGTAATTTTACTTGTTGCGATTATGTCATTCATTGGAACAGTTTCATTTTCTAAATTCATTGAAAAAGGAGAGATCATCGAATATGACCGTGATCGCTAATACGCTGATTATTATTACAATCTCTGTTGGTGTTCTTTTCACTCTCGTTACAATGATTGGTATTATTCGTTTACCTGACGTATATACTCGTGCACATGCCGCTTCTAAAAGTACCACTTTCGGTGTCTTAAGTGTATTACTAGGAGTATTCCTACACTATTGGTTGAAAGAAGGACTATTCAGCATTCAATTGCTGTTAGCCATCGTCTTTTTATTCATCACGTCGCCTATAGGAGGACATCTCATGGGACGTGCTGCTTATATATCAGGTGTGAAGAAAACTAGTTTAACTGTTGGGGATGAACTCGAAGAAGTTGTTGCTGAAGCAAAACGAAATGCAAGGCCAAGACCTTAATCCAACAAGCTGTGTTTCTCTAAAAATAGAGGAAGCACAGCTTTTTTCATTTCTCGCCCAATGGAACATAGGATTTACGCTAATCAAAAAGCACATTTTCCTGTTTCATTACAAACAGGAAAATGTGCTTCATTACGACAATCAGTATAAATAGTTTTAAATATGGAAACGTTGAATTTGACGTTGTAAATCTTCGCTCAATTCTTTTAATTGTAAAGCTGTTTGTGCAACATGCTCCATTGATGCCAGTTGTTCTTCTGATGAAGAGCTCACTTCTTGAGCAGAGGCAGCCGACTGCTCGGCAAGAGTAAAGAGTGACTGAATATGATGAGTCACTAACCCATTGGACTGATCAATCACTGTAAATTGTTGCTGAAGTGCGTCAATTGCTTTAAATAATTGATGGGAAGAAGTCGAAATCGTTTCAAATGATAATTCCGTTTGTTGAACAGAATCATGTTGAGACGCCACAACTTGCTGACTATTTTTCATTGCACAGGTAGCTTCTTCGGCTTTTTCAATAATCATAGACATCTTTTGATTAATAAGAGTAGCTGATGATGCAGACTGTTCTGCCAGTTTTCGAACTTCATTTGCTACCACTGCAAATCCTGCACCTGCTTCCCCTGCATGTGCCGCTTCGATAGAGGCATTAAGTGCTAACAGATTCGTTTGATTTGCAATTTCATTAATCGCAGTCAATATTTCCCTTGTTAACGTAATTTCTTCAACTAACTCTTGAATAATTTGATTGGCGGTGGTCATTTGTTCATTCGATTGACTCGATTGTTCTGATAAATGATGCAAGATTTTCATTCCATCATCACTAGCTACAGCAGATTGTTCCCCTAAATGTTGAATCTCTTCTACTTGTTTGCTAGCATCCAATAAGCCCTCAGTCAAATCAGCAATTAGTTTCTCCATATCTTCTAATCGATTAGACTGCTCTGCTGATTGGCGTGCCACATCATCTACAGAATAAGCAATTTGTTCAGAAGTAATCACACTGTCTTTAGCAACATCTGATAGATGACTCGATGAAGAATCGACAGAAGCACCTGAATTTTGTACCTGCTGAATCATCGTACGAATACTTTCAAGTGTTTGATTAAAGTTTCGACTGACTTGACCAATCTCATCCTGAGTAGTTACTTTTACATCATTTCTGAAATCTCCTGCGGCAACTTGTTGCACACTCTTATTCAATGCGCGTAAAGGAGCTACAATTCGTTTCGCAGTAAAATAAATAATAACAATTGCAAATAAGATAGCGATTGCAGAAATGAATAATATGGTAGTTCTCACTTCTTGAACTGCTTGGTATAACTTATCCTCTTCGTAGATTACGCCTACTCTCATTCCTAATATTTCTTCATAAAAGATTCGTTTGGCAACATTGGAGGAATCTTTAAAAGAGAAATTTCCTGAAAAATCATCATAGATAGGTAATAATGGAGGAGTCTCTTCGATAGATTTCCCTGCATGTAGCGGGTGAACAATAATTTGTTGATTAGAGTCAACCAAGAGAGGATGACCTTCTTTTTCAAATGTCATTTTTTCTGTGACTTCTTCTAAACTACTGATGGATAGCATAACCGCAACAACACCAAGTAAATCATTATCTTTCATCACTGCTTTTGAAACCATTACATACGGTTCTGCTACTTCTTCATCATGAATCAATTCAGAATATTGCACTGTAGCGCTTAAATTCACTGATTCTTTATACCATTCATGTTGCATTGGATCCGTCACTTGCTCGATACCCGATGAATTGTAAGCACTTCCATCTCGCGCTAAATAAAAAACGGAAGTTACTTCTGGTTTACTGTTCATGTACGAAGAAAACACTTGTTCAACTTCTTTTGGTAAACGGTCAGGTGATTCTGAAAATACATGAATCAAATAGGGATCCTCTGAAAGTCGTTTAACATCTCGACCAAATTGAGTCAACTGCAACTCAATCATCTTTGATAATTTATGTGCTTCCGACTGGCCGGTTTCCTCTATTTCTTGTGTAATCTTTTTAGCGATTCCTCTAGAAACTAATACTTCTGTTGTACTGACGGTGACAACAAGCAATACAATAAATAAAAGAATGAGTTTATTTTGAATTTTCTTCAAGTGATCCCCCCATAGTCTTTCTTTTTAAAATTAGTACTATTCTATCACTAATTAGGGTAATTTCAATAATTTTTAGTTAAAAAAACATTTTTTTATTATTTTATAATCCTAAAGGCTCGTCATACATCTCATTTTAACTAGATAAAAAGCTATATCCTTAAAGGATATAGCTTTTTAAGAATTATTCTTTTGTAATATAATGTGCAAGTGTTCTTACCATTACACCTGTACCACCCTTAGGTCCTAAGTCTCCTTCATTGGATGCCGAACCAGTCCCTGCGATATCTAAATGAATCCAAGGCTTACCATCCGCAAATTCACCGACAAATCCGCCACCAAAAATCATATGACCATCTCTTCCTGGCGAGTTGTTTAAATCAGCAACTTGGCTGGTACGTAATCGTTTGATATCCCCTTTAGTTAAAGGTAGACGCCATACGAACTCGTCTTCTGCTAATGCAGAAGCCATAAATTCTTCAAAAAATTCTTCGTTATTAGTGAGTGCTCCCGTTTTGTCATTTCCTAATGCAACAATTACGCCGCCCGTTAAGGTTGCGATATCAATCAATTGATCTGCCCCTTCTTGAATCGCATAAGTCATTGCATCTGCTAACACTAAACGACCTTCAGCATCTGTACTTACGATTTCAATCGTTTTACCACTGAGTGAAGTAATCACATCATCAGGACGAATAGCATTTCCACTAATCATATTATCCGTTGCTGCAATTACAGCAATCACATTCTTTTTCGGTCGACGTTCTCCTATTATTTTCATGGCTCCTAAGACTGCTGCCGCACCACCCATATCTACTTTCATACCGATCATGCCGCCGTTGATTTTTAAGGTGTACCCTCCTGTATCAAAGGTTATTCCTTTCCCAACTAAACCGACAACATCGGTCCATTCTTCTTGTCCTTGATATTTCATCACGATTAATCTTGGAGGCTCTACAGAACCCTGATTGACTGCTAGAATCGCTCCTGCACCTATTTCTTCGAGCTCTTCTTTACCTAGCACTTCAATTTCAAATCCATATTGTTTGGCCAATGCTAATGCATCTTCTGCTAAGTGAGTTGCCGTTAACAAGTTAGGCGGCATATTCACTAATTTTCTAGCATGATTTACAGCTTCTGCCTTCACTTGACCTAATGTTGCGTCAATTTCATCTTCAGTCGTCAGCCATTCGATGGACTCCATAACAGCTTGCTCTTCGTTCGAAGAAAATTTATAATGTTCTACTTGATAATGTCCTAATAAAATTCCTTCGATTGCCAAATTAGCGACTTCTTCTTCAGAGAATTGGCCATAAGTAAACGATGGGAGGTGTATTGCAACTTTAGATTTCTTTTCACTGACAAGTTTTTTCCCAATCTTCGCAAAAATTTGTCGAACTGTTTCTGCGGAATAGTCTGATTTATCTCCTAACCCCACTGTTAGTAATTCTTCGATTGCATGCTCCTGAAACAAAGGAATACTTTGCATGAACTTGGTTTGTGTGAGTAGATGATTACGTTTTAATAAAGTGATTAGATCTACTTGTAATTCCTCTTTAACTAGTTGGCTCATTTCTTCTTGTACAGTAGATTGGTGAACACCTACTAGACAAAGTGGTGCAGTTACTTTTGTAAAAGATTGTTGAGTAGTTATTAATTTCATCCTAAGCCCTCTTTCCCTTTTTCATTTCGAGTTACGAACTAATTGTATCAAACATTTACATAAATGATAATCTTTTTCGTGTATACTTAATTCAAGATGCAAAAAGGATGTGTTTACGTATGGTATTGTTTGATAATTACCCACTCATGGTTGCACTAAGTGCGATTATTTTTGCCCAATTGATTAAGGTACCTCTTCAATTTTTGGTCACTAAAAAAGTAGATTGGTCACTATTCACTTCCACTGGAAGTATGCCAAGCTCTCATTCTGCCGCTGTAACTGGATTAACTATTGCTGTCGGTATTCAAGAGGGTTTCAGCTCCTCTCTTTTTGCAATCAGTGCTATTTTTGCAGTAATTGTAATGTTCGATGCAACAGGTATTCGTTATCAAGCAGGACAACATGCAGCGATTATTAATCAAATGCGACATGATTTTCAACAATTTGTAACGGTTTCGATGGAATGGGCAGAAAAAGATGAGCCTGAAAAAAGAGATGAATTAAAAACATTATTAGGACATAAGCCGAGCGAAGTCTTCTTCGGAGCATTAACAGGCGGGATGATCGCTTATTTATTTTCGTTTTTCTATCATTTATAGCGTGGATGAAAGAACATCACCTTCTCTGGAATAAAGAAGAAGGCAATGACATTTCGCAAATGTTATTCTCATTTTAAAATAGAAAAAAGCTTTACAACATAAAAAAGCCTGTCTAGAACAGCCAATTTGCTGACCTGCTCAACAGACTCACAATTACTTCATTTAAATGGACTAGAATGCTTCACTAACCTTATTGAATAAAGAAACAAAAATATCACCTGCATCATGCAAGTGATATTTTTTAAAACATTTGATAACCTTGTTTACGTAATATTTTCATTACAATGCCAGCGATGATTGTGCCTACAAAACCGCTTGATAAAATAATAATATCCGCAGTATGTAAGTTAGAAATTTTTGTTCCTAACAAAGAAAATGCCTCTTTTGCATTGGTAATATATTCGTAAAATTTAACCTCATCGATGATGAATATAACAATGATAGGATAAATAATCGCCGTAAACCATGTCATACGTAATAACATATTGACTAAGAAACCAATACCAAAGAAAATGACTAAGAATAAAAGTGCCGATAGAAAAAGTTCGACAATTGTCAGTTCATTCACGCAAAAAACCCCCTACTATGCTTCATATTTTACCCCACAAAGAAGAGTCTATCAACTCACAGTTCCTTTTTAAAGAAACAAATGATAAGATTTGTAACCAAATTGTCGACCTGGATCAAAATCTTCTTTCTTTTCAAGCATTCTTTGTTGCAATGCGCCACTTAACTCTCTCACCATTAATGAACTCTTTTTCGAATGCACCAATTGTTCAATCGGTAACCATTTCACTTGAACAATTTCACCTGCTGCAGGAATTGCCCTTGGTACACCTTGTACACAGCCATAAAACATCACCAAGTGGTCGCTAATATCATTGCTCAAAATTCCTGTACGAATGCCCAGGCAGTGTGTAATTTGAACTTGAACCCCTGTTTCTTCTAATACTTCACGAGCTGCTGTTTCATCTAATGTTTCTCCTTGCTCTGCAAAACCTGCGGGGAAGCTCCATAACCCTTTTAGGCCACCATATGCTTTCTCTACGACTAATAATTCATCCTTCTCATTTTTTACAATGGCAGATGCTCCTAACCATACGCCTTTTTGAATACGCACTATTTTCACTCCTAAAAAAACGTCAAAAAGAATGATAGATTCTCTCTGACGTTTACACATTCATTTATTTCAATAAATTGAACTTTCCTTTTTTCATGGTTAGACCTAATCCGCCAATCATATAGAGTGCACGGTTATCAACCATCTTTTTCATAAATGACGCTTTCGTACCTGTCACTTTTTTGCCAAATACAACACCGATTGCATCATCATCACCTAATGAACAAACACTACCTTTTAAGTCTGGCTTGAATGGTGTCGTACGTTCTCCTGCGATTAATGCAGCAATATTTCTACCAATATGCTCTCCTTGTTGCATGGCAATCTGAGCAGTTGGAGGATATGGACGATTCACTTCTTCATTAATCATAAATGCACAGTCACCAACGATAAACACATCATCAAATCCTGGTGCACGCATGTCAGGTTCAACACGAACTCTTGCACGAGCACTCTCGATTGCTGTTTCTTCGATTAAACGATTTCCACGAACGCCCGCTGCCCATACAACCGTTCCAGCTTTAATGAATGTGAAATCTTCTTCACTATCGCCTTCACCTGTTTTTATCTTAACGCCTTCTTCTGTTGCTTCTACTAAAGGTGTCCCGATAGAGAATTCAATTCCTTTAGCTTCTAATTGGTTCACTGCATAGTCTACTAACTCAGGGTCGAAACCAGGTAAAACCATCGGTGCAGCCTCTACACAAAGAACACGAACCTTTTCTTGTGGGACATCATACTCGTCACACCAAACAGGAACTTGATTTCCTAACTCTCCTAAAAATTCGATTCCTGTAAATCCTGCTCCCCCAACAACAATTGTTAACTTGCTGTCATCTTTTACTTCATCCGTTGACCATGTTGCGAATTGATATTGGATGTGATCACGAATCTCACGAGCTGCTTCAACGTTAGCAATTGACAACGCGTGTTCTTCTAATCCAGGGATTCCGAAAGTTTCTCCTTCAAAGCCTAAACCAATGACGAGATAATCGTAAGTTTGTTCACCAGCAGTGGATGTCACTACACGGTTTTCAACATCGATCTTAGTCACTTCTGCTTGAATAAAATCAACTTTTGATTTATTGATGACCGCATCGATATCATATCGTACTTGTTCTGGTGTCATCGTACCTGCAGCAGCCTCATGTAACCATGTGGATTCGTAATGGTAATCATTTTTGTTAATCAATACAATGTTTGCTTCGTTGATGCCAATCTTTTTTTGCAAAGATACAACAGTCGAAAGCCCACCGTATCCTGCACCTAGTACTACTATTGTAGGTCTTTTCACAGCAATCGTACCACCTTTTAATTGTAATCAATATTTTTCTCAAAATACTGTATGTCTCATTTAATAATAGACCTTTTACAGCTTGATTTCAACACGTTTTACCAGATAAAAACAACGAGACGTCATTCTTGTCACACTATTCACAAACTTCTGGTGTCCCTTCCTTTTTAGCTGTTCTGAAAGATGTTCCGCATCCACAAGAGGCAATTGCGTTCGGGTTCTCAATCGTGAAGCCACCGCCCATTAGGGATTGTTTAAAATCAACAACTGTTCCTTCAAGAATCCCTGCATCTTCTTTGGATACGACAATTTTTACATCATGCATTGTAAATTGAATATCTTTTTCTGTCGCATTTTTTTCAAAACTTAAACCATAAGTAAGTCCGCTACAACCGCCGCCATTAACACCGACGCGTAACCAAGCATCTAGCTCATTATTATGTTCTTTCATTGTTTTAACTTGAGTTGCTGCAGCTTCTGTTAATTCTATAATATTTGTCATTTGAATCACCTTTTTCTCTTATTTTTTCATTTTCTTCGTTATACTAGTACTATCGAACGAAAAGGAGAATGAATAATGGATATTTTACCAATCTACCAAGCAAAAACAAAATGTATGTTTTGTGAACATCCTTTTAGTACATCAAAGGTCCGCTCTAGATTTGTTCGTGTGATGGGACATGATAGTGATTTTAAACCAATTTATAAAAATGCCGAAGCAGTGAATCCCATGTATTACAATGTAGCTGTTTGTCCTTCTTGTGGCTTTGCCTTTACAGAAGATTTTTTACCTTTCTTTGCTCCTCACATTCGTGAGCGTATTGCCTCAACAATTCAAGCGAATTGGAAGCATCGTTCCTTTGGGGATGAACGTTCTGTGGAAGAAGCCATTGAAACGTATAAACTTGCTTTACTCAGCGCAAGGTTGAAAGAAGAAAAAAATCTTCCCATCGCTGGTTTAGCGTTACGCTTAGCTTGGATATATCGTGATCTCAAAGATGAAGCTAATGAACACCGCTTTTTAGAAGTTGCACGAGATGCTTACACGGATGCCTATTCTACTGATGAACAAAAAGGCACCATGATGAGCGAGACACGTGTTATCTATTTAATAGGTGAACTATCTTACCGCATAGGAGACCGCGACGCCGCAGTTCGAAACTTTAGTCGTGTGATTGAATCACAGAAAAATTCGACTGATCCTCAAGTTGTAGAGCTAGCTAAAGAACGTTGGAGAGAAATTAGAGAAAATGAAGCATGAATCAATGAAAGCCTAACAGGTAAAATCTGTTAGGCTTTTTTATGCATCATTTGACTAGAATACTTGTTCTACTTCAACTACTCCTGGTACTTCTTCTAGAAGCGCTCTTTCAATTCCTGCTTTAAGTGTAATTGTAGAACTTGGACAAGTACCGCAAGCACCTAACAGACGAAGTTTTACAATTCCGTCTTCTACATCGACAAGCTCACAGTCTCCACCATCACGAATTAAAAACGGACGTAACTTATCTAAAACCTCTTGAACGGGTTCCATTAAATGTTGTGACATTGATTTGGCTCCTTTCACATCAATCTAATTGAGTTTAGAATAGATTTGTTCCTGTTCTAATACTCATTTTTTTAATTATAGCATGAAAATTTGTAATTGAGAATGATTACGCTTAATTTTCAAGTTCTAATCCCCTAAGTAGGCTGTTTTATAAACCTATGGTATACTACTTACAATTAGTTAATAAGAATTGTTTTTATCTAAAGGGAGGAATTATTCATGGGAAATAAAGTGTTGATTGAAGTCTTTGGTGCAGAAGTCGTTTGTGCAAGTTGTGTAAATGCTCCAACTTCTAAAGATACGTACGAATGGTTAGATGCAGCAATCTCAAGAAAGTATCCAGGACAAGCATTTGAAATGAAGTATATTGATATCAATGACGTATTAACAGATCCCCGTGAAGCAGAAATTGCTGAACAGGTGCAAAACGATGAATATTTTTATCCACTCGTCTTGATTGATGGAGAAATGGTTGGCGAAGGACATATTCAATTAAAACCTGTTTATCGCGAACTAGAGAAAAAAGGCTTTGTTTCTGCTTAATACCTCTATCTCTATCCCACATAAAAAAGCAAGTGCCTATTTTATCTAGGCCTTGCTTTTTTATTAGTTATTATGCCATTTATAGAACCATAATAGACCTGATTTCATTAAACGTGCAATTCGTCCAGTTACTGTTCGATCTGCCACATAGGCAAACCCTTTTTTCTTACCTAATGAACCCATAAACCCTTTTAATTTTAATTCTGGCATGGTCTCTGGAAGCTTTTCATCAGCCCAAACTTTTCTCAAAATCGTTACGATTTGTTCTGCCTGTACTTCAGCTAACTGAGCACTTGGTGCATGCTCTAGTGCCGCACAATCACCCACTACATAAATATTTTCTTTTGTAGGAATTTGATGGTATTGATTCAAAACGACTCGACTGCCCGTTCCTTTTTCTACCTCTAATTCATGAACAGGCTTAACTGGTTGGACACCTGCTGTCCATACGACTGCGTCTACAGGAATCGTTTGGTCATGATTATATAACATCGTTGGCTCTACTTTTGTAATGTTTGATTCTGCAATAACATCTACATCATGCTCATCAAACCAGCCTTTGACGTAATTACTCAAGCGTTCTGGAAAATCTCTAAGAATTCTAGGACCTCTGTCAAAAAGTTTAATGTTAAGGTCAGGACGACTTTCTCGAAGTTCACTCGCTAACTCAATCCCACTTAAACCAGCTCCGACGATTCCTACCGTTGAGCCACCTTTTAAACCAAGTAATGTTTGATAAGTAGCACGTGAATCACCGATAGTTTGAATACTATACGTATGTTCAGCAGCTCCAGGAACATTATGATAATTATCTTCACAACCTAGTCCAATCACTAACTCGTCGTATGACACTTCTTGTCCGTCAGCTAATTGAACAATCTGCTGCTCTGTTTCGATTTTATCGACTTCCCCCTCAATAAATGTTAAACGCACATCATCAGGAAGGGATACACGAACGGCAGAATCAGGAACAGTCCCTGCAGCAATTGCATAAAACTCAGTTTTTAAACTATGAAATGGCGTACGGTCTATTAATGTAATATCAATATGCTCTGGTAACTCTTTATTGAGTAGACGTAGCAAAATACGCATATTACCATAACCCGCACCAAGTAGTACTAATTTTCTCACTTGATACACCTACTTTGTTATATTTTCCGAACTTAACTAAGTTTAATTATAACAGTTTGTGCAAAGTTTCACAATAATACAATTCAATTGACGTGATTCTAAAAAAAGAGTACATTTTAGTGTGAGGTGAAACCTGTGAATCCGATTATTGAATTTTGTATTAGTAATTTAGCAAATGGTGCACAAGAGGCATTCGAACAACTTGAACGCGATCCGAGTTTAGATGTTTTAGAATATGGTTGCTTAAGCTATTGTACAAAGTGTTCCGAATCTTTATATGCACTGGTCAATGGTGATATTGTTGAGGCCGATACTTCTGAAGAACTCGTGAAAGCCATTTATCAATATATTGAAGACAATCCTTTGTTTTAAGAAGTGCACACGATTCCCACCCTATTTGTCTTCTCAACTTGGCATAGACAAGAAAGGACGAAAAGAACTAGGAATATAAATCGAAACAACGCAAAAGAGGTTTTATAATTGATAACGTTGGTGAAAGAAAACCACCTTCTCTTGAACATAGGAGAAGATGATAGCATTTCACTTACGTTATTTTTATTTTAAATGGAAAGCAAGT
>JASLCF010000012.1 GCA_030146155.1 Savagea sp. | reverse complement strand
GAGTGTTGACAATGAATGGGATTAATTTTGAAGCAGTACAACAAACAGCTCAAGCGATGCAACAAGATGAAAGCTTACATATGCGTCCATGGCAAGCGTCGATGAAATGGGAAAATGGTGTAAAAAACGAATTAAAGATTCGTGATTTCGATCCAATTACAGTCGATGAGCCAGCTGTTTTAGGCGGGACAGATACAGGTGCGAACCCTGTTGAATTGTTAATCGGAGCTGCACTCGGTTGTTTCACGATTACAACAGAAGTTGTTGCAAGTGAGATGGGTATTACGCTTGAAGGAGTAGAATCTACGATTGATGCCGATTTGAATGCTGCTGTATTCTTAGGCTTAAAAGAAGGAGACGGTGGTATCTTGAATCCTACGATTACTTTGCGTATGAAAGCTGATACAACGCAAGAGAAGTTAGAGGAAATCGCTGCGATTGCATTAGAAAAATCACCGGTTTTATTAAGTTTGCAAAAAGAAGTTCAAGTGAAAGTAATTGCAGAATAAATCATAGGTTCTTTGTCCAATCACATTGGTGAAGAATAATCGATGAATAGAGGACTCGTCAAGAAGTCAGTGTCACTGATTTTTTGAGGAGTTCTTTTTATAGGGATTATAAGCAAATCACCCGTTGCTTTCCGTTCCTGGGAGCGTTCAGTGAACCGCTTCCTTCGCTTCGCTCTGTTCAGGGTTTCACCTGTAACGCTATCTCCAAAGAGTTGCGATCTTGCACTTCAAGCAACTGACATCTAGTAATCAATTCAATCTAAACTAGCTACACAAAATCATACCGCCTTTGATATCGATGGACTTTGTTGAGAGGTAGTTTTTGTAGGTTTTAGCATAAAGTGTACGATCATTCGTTTTTTGTCAACTTGATAGAGTGCGCTTCTGTCGGCTTAATCGTTGGTGTGTCATTTTTATCGTTGAGTTTTTCCATTGATAACCTTGCCTAACTTGTCTTTAAAAGTTCTGGCTGTCAAAAATCTTCTTCAAAAATAAAGTTAGTGAAATTCCATCAGCTTCTCCTAGGTTCAAGTTAAGCTGATCTTCTTTCACTAATGTTATAAATGATAGAACCAAATCATGAGAAAAGAGATATTCATTCGAATGTCTCTTTTTTTGAAAAGGTTTACATATTGAGAGTGAGGGTAATTTAATAGAAGATTATATAATTACTAGTAACGGATACGCAGGAATATAAATACTACTCGTTTTAGCAACTGATCAGAAGGTCTGTTGCATTTTTTATGATAGGAATGTTGATACTAATTAAATGAGATTTGTAGAATCAAGCAATAGAGAATTGGAAAAGAGGTTAAATTGATGAAAATATTAATGATTTCTTTACATGGTGACCCTCTTGCTCAATTAGGGGGTGCAAGCGCAGGCGGGCAAAACACTTTTGTAAAAGAACTGTCTTTATCTATGGGTGAAAAAGACTGTGAAGTGGATATTATCACTTGTCGTTTAACAATCAATCAACCTCTCATTGAACAAATGAGTCCTACTGTTAAGGTCATTCGTTTAGAAAAGTTGGACTATCTAACTGCCAATCCCGCAAAAATTTCTCAACAAATGGAGCAATTCTTTCTCGCACTTTCAAAAAGAGTAAATCTTTCTAGTTACTCCGTGATTTACACCAATTACTGGTTGTCTGGTATGCTCGGCTTGAAGATAAAAGAAGTGTACAATTTACCTTGGGTGCATACACATCATTCTTTAGAAGTTGTAAAGCAGCAAGCTGCACTAAGTCCCAATGCATTTCGAGAAAGTGTAGAAAGAGACGTCACAGAATCTTCCTCTTTACTTATTGCTTCTACAGTACAAGAGAAAAAATGTATTGAATATTTCATATCGAATCAGACGCCTATTAGTGTTTTTCCGATTGGTGTATCTTGTTGTTTTAAACCTCAAAGTGAATCAGATGAACAATCTATTTTATATGTAGGTAGGTTAACGTATGAGAAAGGTTTTCATATTCTAGTTGAGGCCTTTCAGAAATTAGATGAAGTTAAAAAGCAAGAATTTCGGTTGGTAGTAGCTGGGGGAGATGACCAGGATTTAATTTACGACGGCTTAGACTATTATCCACGTAGTGATTATCTTATTAAGACTTTAAAAAATGTGGATATCCCGATTACTTTTTTAGGTTCACAACAACCTCAACAGTTAGCGAAAACTTATCAGAGAGCAGGTATGGTTGTTATTCCATCTCTTTACGAGTCATTTGGTTTAGTAGCTGCTGAAGCCCAATCTTGCGGATGTGCGATCGTGGCTTCAAAAGTGGGCGGATTGGGAGAGATTATTGAGCATGAACGAACGGGATTACATTTTGAAAACAGGAATAGTAATGATTTGTTACGCCAAATTAACCGCTATATTGAAGATAAAGATTTTAAGAAACAAATGGCATTTAATGCAGCGGTACATGGACAAGCCACTTATCATTGGCATACAATTACTACGAACATACTCCATGTTTTAAGTCACTTAGCGAATGAATCCTAGTTGAACGATACAAAACCCCTTCTTTTCAAATGAAAAGAAGGGGTTTTGTATTATTTTGGAGATAATTCAAATAAGTATTCGTATTGTTTAAATTCAATGCCGAGTTGTGTGAGACGTTTGCGTAAAAATTTATGGTCTCTTTTCGGGGTTGCTGTGATATACCCTTCAAGCATATGTTTAAATTCGATTTCCTTAGCACCATCTGCTAAAGCAACTTCGCCGATTTTACTGGCGATTTTTTGTTTAGCCACAGGTCGAAACAACTCAGGTACAGGGCTAACAAATTCTTCTAATAACTCTTTCATTTCAGGAGTCCAAAGATGTAATGATTCATTGACGTAGTGTTCTTCCCAGTCCAATGTCGACTTGCCATCAGCCTTCGGAAACACTTTTAGAAATTTACGGAACATAAAGAATCCGCCAATTGCAAAAAGACCAATGAGGACAAAACCCCAAAATACAATAAATCCTAAAAATAAATTATCCATACCACCCAATTGTGTTCACCTCAACTTCATTGCTTTTCATTATAACCGCTTTTTAAAAATAATTCATGCTGAATGTCTCTTTTTCTTGAAAAAAATTAACTTGCTTTATGAAAGGAGGTGAAGTACATGAGTCAAGAGCATTATGTAGGGACACAAGTTCGTTGTTTGTACGAGGATGGATTAAAAGAAGACGGTAGCCCAATCATGAAGTCGAAAACATTTCAACAAGTTGGAGAAAATGTGACAGCTGCCCAAATTCAAGAGAGTGTGACAGGACTTTTTAGCTTAACGCAAAAAGAAGTGTCTGTTCTTGAAAAAACAGTGACTTTTGAAATCGCCTAAGTCTACGAGTAATGAAAGAAAGGAGGTGAACCTATGAAAACATTACAACTTACATTTGTATTAGCGAATGGTAAAACGAGCATGATTTCTCTTGAGCACCCTAGAGAAAATATTACGGAAGAAGAAGTGAAAGCAGAAATGTCTAAAGTCATTGCGGCTGGATTGTTTGTGCCTAAAGGGGAAGCGGTTGTCGGAATGAAAGAAGCGCGTATTGTCAGTCGAGATGTTCAATCTATTTTTAAATCAGCGTAATGGAAAGCGAGTGGTTCGTCATTGACGGTCACTCGCTTTTTTTACATCAAAAAGGAGGTGGGAAAGTGGATCAGATGGTAACAGTCATTCAAAACATTGGTTTTCCGATTGTCATTTCATTTTATTTATTGCATCGTGTGGAATCAAAATTAGATGCCATTCATTTAGCCTTGCTTGCGATGGCAAAGTTTACAGACGATCAAAGTGTGTAGTTCTTGTGAAGTGAGGCTTTCCTCTTGTTTCAAGTCTATACATCCCTTATGATAAGTGAAGGAAAAGTTTATAGAAAAGATTTTACAGGTTGGTGAGAGAACGGATGAAAAAAGCGTTAGGCGTCTTGCTTATGGCTACGGTTTTACTACTTTCCGCATGTACACCTGGTGGATTTAAACCTGATCATAAGTATAAGGTAAAAGATTTTGAGTATACGACGCATCGAAACGAAACCCTGTCGTTAGAAGATTTGAAGGGTGAAGTGTGGTTGGCACAATTTGTATTTACGAATTGTACGACAGTTTGTTTACCGATGATGGCCAATATGACCGATTTACAAGAAAAGTTGGAAGATAAAGGACTAGAAAAGTATAAGATTGT
>JASLCF010000101.1 GCA_030146155.1 Savagea sp. | reverse complement strand
CCGCGAAACGCGTCCGCCGGAATGGCAATCAACGGCATCGGAGAAAAAGAGAGTCTGGAAACGAAATCTCGTTTTCAAACTCTATCACATGTCTAAGGACTTTTTCAGTGCCCTCCTTTTGCTCGCTCGCTTTTTTAACTCGTAGCTCGCTTTGATTTCCGTTATAATAAAGGCGAACGATCTTTCGTGAGCGTTCATCGTTCCAAGCGTTAGGTGCTTTCTAGTAGAAAGGTAAAAGAGAATCATGTGAAAATCATGAGCGGACCCGCCACTGTTATGTGAGAGTCATTGACAAAAGCCACTGAGTTGCCCACTTGGGAAGGCGTCAACGGATGCAGACCACAGAGCCAGGAAACCTGCCTAAAGTTGTCACTAACTGACGAGGTGTAAGTGAAAAGAAGTCCTCTTTTCGTGTGATGGGAACAGTAAATCTTAGGAGGAAAAGCATGAAAAAAATCAATCAATGGTTGTTGGCCATCGTTGCCCTTTTTGCACTCACTGCCTGTCAACCAGCAGTCGATGAACAACCAAAAACAGTAGGAACAGAACAAACAGAAGCTACACAAACTACCTATCCACTAACGATTAAAGATGCGAGTGGAGAAGAGGTTACATTAGAAGAGCAACCCAAACAAATCATTTCTCTCATGCCAAGTAATACAGAGATTTTGTATGCCCTTGGACTTCAAGATGCCATGATTGGTGTGACAACCAATGATGACTATCCAGAAGAAGTGAAAGAGCTTGAAACATTTGGTGATTTTCAGCCGAATATTGAGAAAATCATCGAAGCACAACCAGATTTAGTTGTTGCTCATGAATTGAATTTCGGATCGAAAGAGGGCATCGATCAATTGAAAGCGGCAGGAATCCCAGTGGTTTATATCCAAAATGCCAATCATTTTGAGGGTACTTATCAAACGATTGAACAACTTGGAGAAATAACGAATACACAATCACAAGCGCAACAAATCATTCATCAAATGAAAGAAGAAATAAAAAACATTCAGCAATTAGTTGAAAAAGCAGATAAGAAAACTGTTTTTGTAGAAACGAGTGGAGCACCGGATATTTATTCGCCAGGTAGTCATACGTTTATAGATGAGATGTTAACGCTCGTTCAAGCAGAAAATATTGTACAAGAAGAAAGTTTTGTCCTGTACAGCCCAGAAAAGATCGTAGAACAAAATCCTGAAGTCATTATCGTCATGTATGATTACATTCCAGAAGCAATAGAAGAAATTAAAAAACGCCCTGGTTTTGATCAAGTGACGGCTGTTCAACAGGATCAAGTGATTCAAGTAGATGAAAACTTATTAAGTCGTCAAGGACCGCGTTTAGTAGAAGGATTACGTCTATTAGCAGAAGCGATTCATCCGGAGCAAATGAAATGAGTGCGAGACGTCTCGTCTGGTTATGGAGTGTCACAATTGTGGCGCTCCTTCTTAGTATTGTGCTAGCAACCACAACAGGTGCCGTTCAAATTCCATTCAGTGCTTTTCTTCGGCAGACAGAAGCTGGGCCGTATGCGACAATTCTTTGGGATATTCGGATGCCTCGTGTACTGTTAGCCGGTTGTATTGGAGGGAGTTTAGCCCTTGCTGGAGTTGTCTTTCAAGCGTTATTACAAAATCCTTTGGCTGACCCTTTTACCATTGGTGTGTCGTCAGGTGCTTCATTAGGTGCAGTATTGACTTTGTTTTTTTCCATTAGCCTATTCGGGAGCTGGACGTTATCTATATTCGCCATAGTCGGCGCTTTTCTGACGCTTTTATTTGTGTTATTTTTTGCTAAAATCATTGATGTGCAAATGAGGATGGAAACTGTCCTGTTAATTGGAATTATGGTGAGCTCCTTTTTATCGGCTCTCCTTTCACTGCTCATTGCTTTAACGAATGAACAATTAAGAGCGATTGTGCATTGGTTGTTTGGCAGTGTCTCGATGAAGGGATGGGAAACGTTAGGTATCTTTATCCCTTTCGTCCTTCTTGCTGGTTGGATGATTCTGCCGAAAGCATCTGCCCTTAATGCTTTTTCTTTTGGAGAAGCAGAAGCACATATTGTAGGGGTAGACACGAAAAAACTCAAAATCCAACTGATGATCGCTTCTTCTATTTTAGTTGGAGGAGCCGTTGCATTTTCTGGAGTGATTGGTTTTGTCGGTCTCGTGATTCCACATATGACTCGTTTAGTAGTTGGAGCGAATCATCGTTATGTGCTACCTTTTTCATTTTTATTCGGAGCTATTTTTTTAATCTTAGTGGATTGGGTCGCTCGTATGTTAATCGCTCCTTCTGAATTACCATTAGGCGTATTAACTTCTTTACTAGGTGCGCCTTTATTTGCTTATTTATTTTGGCACATCCGAAGAAAGGAACGTGAACATCTGTGTTAACCATCCGTGAATTAACGGTTCACCTTCAAAAGAAAGAAGTATTAAAAAATGTATCCTTGAATGGCTTAGAAGGGACGATTACCTCAATTATTGGACCGAATGGTGCGGGGAAATCTACCTTGTTAAAAGCACTGATTGGGTTACAACCGATTCATCAAGGGGAAGTTTCTTGGAAAGGTCAATCTATCCAGTCGTACACTTCCATTGAACGAGCGCAACAAATGACCTTATTATCCCAAAGTAAACCGCATCCACTGCCTTTTACTGTTGAAGAGTTTGTAACGTTGGGTGTGTTAAGTTATGCGAAAGAATGGTCAACAGAGCAACAACAACAAACCGTAGCTGCTAGTTTAGAACGCCATCATTTATGGCCTTATCGTAAACGTTCCATTCACCAGTTGTCGGGTGGGGAATGGCAGCGAGTCTACATGGCGAAAATAGAAGCCCAACAAGCAGACTTACTCTTACTAGATGAACCGACCACCTTCTTAGATGTGCATTACCGTACGCACTTTTACGAGTGGATGGTAGAAATGCGTGCTGCGGGTAAAACCATTCTTTGGGTGTCTCATGATATCAATGATACGATTCGCTATGCTGATCAAGTAGTCGCATTAAAAGAGGGTGAACTCATCACACAAGGACCGACAATGGAAATTATGAATCAATCGACGCTCGAAGAACTTTTTCAAACACGATTAAGTCCCGTTCGTAAAGAAAAGGATGAACGCACTTATTTCTTACCCTATTCGTCATTCTCTTGAATAACGAGTAGGGTCTTTTTGTAAAACGTCTTCTTTTTTATTATTTTAATAAAATAAAAAGTAAATCGAGTAGCAAAGAGGATAAACGACTTCAAAGCGCTTGTTCATCACTCTTTAAGCGTTTGTTTTTGTTAGAGCGCACAAGTAAACAGAACAAAAAAGAAAAGAAATCACAAATAAATGCAAGAAACATTTGACTGAATGACCATTCATATTTTACTATAGGAGTATGAAAGCGATTTATTTAACGGAAATAGATAAAGGAGGAGTCATTCATGAATGGTTTATTAATTACAAACTGGGTTCTTTTTCTAGTCGTTTTAACGTATGCGCTTACATTATTCGGCTATTTAATTAAAACAAGAACACAATTCATTCGTCTCGGTCGAAAAGAAGAATTCGATTCGAATTTGAGGCAACGTTGGGAACAAATTAAGGTCAATGTATTTGGCCAAAAGAAGTTATTAAAAGATAAAAAATCAGGAGCTATCCACGTGATGTTTTTCTATGGATTTATTTTAGTCCAATTTGGAGCGATTGATTTAATTTGGAAAGGGTTAAAGCCAGGTTCACACTTACCATTTGGTCCAGTGTATCCTTACTTCACTTTCTTCCAAGAAATCGTTGTGACGGTAATTTTAGTTGCTGTTGTATGGGCATTCCACCGTCGTTATGTAGAAAAGCTAACACGTTTAAAACGCGGTTGGAAGAGTGGACTAGTCCTCATCTTTATCGGTGGATTAATGCTTTCCACGTTAATTGCAAACGGAGCTAATATGGTATGGCACGGTGCAGCCACTTCATGGACTGAACCGATTGCTTCAACTTTATCTCTAGTGTTTGGTTTCATGAGTCCAACAGCAGCTGCAGTCGTCTTTTTCGTTGCATGGTGGGTTCACTTATTAATCTTACTCACATTCTTAGTGTATGTTCCTCAATCGAAACATGCTCATTTAATCGCAGGACCTGTCAACACGTTCTTCCATGAAGAAGATAAAGTGGGAGTCCTACAGCCGATTGACTTCTCAGCATTAGAGGAAATGGGAGAAGACGATGAGATGCCAACCTTAGGGGTAGGTAAGATTCAAGACTTCTCACAAACTCAAATGATTGATTTTTATGCTTGTGTTGAATGTGGACGTTGTACAAATATGTGTCCGGCAACAGGCACAGGCAAAATGCTCTCTCCAATGGATTTAATTACAAAGTTACGTGATCATTTAACGACAACAGGTGGTATCGTCACGAAACAAAAGCCTTGGGTACCTTCCTTTATTTTTGGTGGTTCACAAGACAATCAATTAGCGTTGCAAGCAGCAGGTGGCGCAACATTAGAAGATATTTATAACCCAAGTTTAATTGGAGATGTGATTACAGAAGAGGAAATTTGGGCATGTACGACTTGTCGTAACTGTGAAGATCAGTGCCCAGTTATGAACGAACACGTTGATAAAATTATTGACCTCCGTCGTTACCTCGTGATGACAGAAGGAAAAATGGATGCAGATGCTCAACGTGCAATGACAAATATTGAACGTCAAGGTAACCCATGGGGAATTAACCGTAAAGAAAAAGAAAACTGGAGAGATGCACGTCCAGATTTAGATATTCCAACAGTTAAAGAAATGAAAAAACGTGGCGAAGACTTCGACTATTTATTCTGGGTCGGCGCAATGGGTTCATTCGATAACCGTTCACAAAAAATCGCACTTTCTTTCGCTCATTTATTGAATGAAGCTGGAGTGAAGTTCGCTATTCTTGGTAACAAAGAAAAGAACTCGGGTGATACACCACGTCGTTTAGGAAATGAGTTTTTATTCCAAGAGTTAGCAGAGGGTAACGTGAAGGAAATTGAAAAGTCAGGCGCCAAAAAATTAGTCACGATTGACCCACATGCCTTTAATATTTTCAAAAATGAATACCCAGATTTCGGGTTGAATATTCAAGTCGTTCACCATACTGAATTGCTTTATGATTTAGTTCGTTCAGGCGTACTTGAGCCAAAATATCCGATTAACGAGACGATTACATTCCACGACTCTTGTTACTTAGGTCGTTATAATGACGTGTATGATCCACCACGTGAGATTTTAAAACAAATCCCAGGTGTGAATTTAGTGGAAATGGAACGCTCACGTCAAGACGGTATGTGCTGTGGAGCAGGAGGCGGTCTCATGTGGATGGAAGAAGACACAGGTCACCGTATCAACGTAGCACGTACAGAACAAGCGCTAGAAGTCAATCCGGGTATCATCTCATCAGGTTGCCCATTCTGTTTAACAATGCTTTCTGATGGAACGAAAGCGATTGAAGTAGAAGATGAAGTAGGCACATACGATATTGCCGAATTATTAGAACGCTCCATTTTTGGAGAAGGCGCACAGCAACCTGTCATTGAAGAAGTGGTAGAAGAAGTACCTGAAGTAGAAGAAGAAATCCAATAAGATGAAGCAGTCAGTAGAAGTGTTCAATCTAAAAGAAGGAGTGCACAAGTGAAAGCCAACACCCGTCTTGTGAGCACTTTTACTGACTTTTTTTATGAATAAAAGGGGGAGTTCATGTGGTAAAAACAGTTATCTTAGACGGAGCACGTACACCATTTGGTCGTTTAGGTGGGGGATTAAGTAGTGTAACTGCAAGTGAATTAGGGGGCATTGCGATTAAAGGAGCATTGACGAAAGCAAAAATAGCTCCAGAAGCAGTGGACGAAGTGATTATGGGTACCGTTTTAACAGCAGGACAAGGGCAAATTCCATCCAGACAGGCGGCGACAAAAGGCGGCATCCCATTCCATGTTCCAACAGAAACCATTAATAAAGTCTGTGCATCAGGTATGCGTGCCGTTACTTTAGCAGATCAATTGATTCGATTAGGAGAAATTGACGTCGCGGTAGCAGGTGGGATGGAATCCATGTCCAATGCTCCGTATATTATGAAATCAGCCCGTTTTGGCTCAAAAATGGGTGACGTTACGATGAAAGATAGCATGGTTTATGACGGATTAACAGATGCTTTTTCAGAAGGCGAAACGCATATGGGGGTATTTGGAGACGGAACTGCAAGTAAGTTTAACCTTTCACGTGAAGCACAAGATGAATGGTCTTATCGAAGCCACGAACGCGCACTACAAGCGATAGAGGACGGGACATTTGCGGAAGAAATTGTTCCCGTAACAATTACGCATCGCAAAGGTGAAACGGTCGTTCAACACGATGAAGCCCCACGCAAAGATACGACGCTAGAAAAATTAGCAACATTGCGTCCGGCTTTTGTTAAAGGGGGAACAGTCACAGCAGGTAACGCACCAGGTGTCAACGACGGTGCAGCCGCTTTAGTCGTCGCAAGTGATACGTATGCAGCAGAACATCAATTCAAACCATTGGCGACAATCCTTGGCCATGTGGGATTTGCAGCAGAACCAAAAGACTTCCCAGAAACGCCAGGCCACGCTATTTTACAATTACTAGAGCAACAACAACTTACGGTAGAGGATATCGATTTATTCGAAATTAACGAAGCATTTGCCCTAGTCTCTCTCGTCTCAGCAGATATTGCGGCGATTCCACATGACAAAATCAATGTGAACGGAGGAGCCGTTGCATTAGGTCACCCCATTGGCGCAAGCGGTGCAAGAATTATTTTAACACTCGCCTACGCCTTGAAAAAACAAGGCGGTGGAAAAGGGATTGCTGCGATTTGTTCAGGTGGCGGACAAGGGGATGCCATTTTAATCGAAGTACCGAAACAATAGAGAGGAAGAGTAGGATGAATTTTACTTTATCAGAAGAACATAGCATGTTACGGACAATGGTGCGTGATTTCGCAGAATCTGAGGTAGCACCAACTGCTGCTGAACGAGATGAAACAGAAACATTTCCAGTTGAATTATTTCAAAAGATGGCGGGACTAGGTTTGGCAGGAATCCCGTGGCCAGAAAAATACGGCGGGGCAGGCATGGATTACTTAGCTTACGTAATCGCGGTAGAGGAACTAGCTCGTGTCTGTGGATCAACTGCGGTCGTCTTATCTGCACATACCTCACTTGCGAGCTGGCCGATTTATAAATTTGGAACGGAAGAACAAAAGCAAACTTACCTTCGTGCATTAGCGACAGGTGAAAAAATCGGAGCTTACGGATTAACAGAAACACGTGCTGGGTCAGATGCAGGCAGTATGAAAACTTCTGCCAAACTAGACGGCGATACTTACGTATTAAATGGTTCAAAAATGTTCATCACAAACGGCGGAATTGCTGATGTGTATGTTGTATTTGCTGTCACAGATGCATCAGGGAAACGTCCTGAAACGACCGCATTCATCGTTGAAAAAGACTTTGAAGGCTTCTCTGTAGGAAAGAAAGAGCAAAAGATGGGCATTCGTTCTTCACCCACAACAGAAATCATTTTTGAAAATTGCCGTGTGCCAAAAGAAAACGTATTAGGAGAAATCGGTCAAGGCTTTAAAATTGCAATGCAAACATTAGATGGGGGACGTAACGGAATCGCTGCCCAAGCAGTCGGTATTGCACAAGGCGCAATGGAAGCAGCTGTGGACTATGCGAAAGAACGTGTGCAATTCGGCCGTCCAATCGCAGACCAACAAGGTGTGAGTTTCAAACTAGCAGACATGGCCACACAAATTGAAGCGAGCCGACTCTTAACCTATCAAGCAGCTGTTTTTGAAACAGAAGGCAAGCCTTATAGCCAAGCCTCTGCTATGGCAAAATTACTAGCAGGAGACACAGCCATGGCAGTCACGACAGAAGCGGTACAAGTATTTGGCGGGTACGGCTACACAAAAGATTACCCAGTAGAACGCTTCATGCGAGATGCAAAAATCACTCAAATTTACGAGGGCACCCAAGAAATACAACGCCTCGTCATTTCAAGAGGACTAACCAAGTAAACCGCATGCAATAGACCTTGCCCCCCAACTGCAAGGTCTATTTATTTTGCCGACTGAAAAGCAAAAGCAAGTTAAAAAACTACCCCGAACTTGTGAACTGATTTTCTAGAAATTTTCTAGAATCTACCAGTGAAATAAAGTGGCCAATCACGCTCTGGCGGTGTGAATAGATGGAATGGTGTTGCATGCTTGTATATCTTTCCCTCAATTGATTAAAAAGAAATAGTGAATTTTTGGATGACTGCATGAATAAGTATAGTTGCTGCTCCATCTTCACAAATTTTAAAAGCCAATACTTTGCTTGAAGTGCAGGCATCGACTCAGGCAGGATTAGCGGATCAGGCGATACCCCGCAGACGACAATGCTTAGTCATAGCCAACACTCACCTGTCGAGGAGGATTGCCATTCGCCCTGCTGAACGCGTATGCCGGAACGGAAAGCAACTTCCAAACCCACGCTGAACTTGTACATTGACTTTCGAGATAAGGTTCAATGTTCTACTAGTGATACAGAGTGGCCAGGCACGCTCTAGCGGTGTGAATAGATGGAATGATGTTGTGTGCTCGTATTTCTTTCTTTCAAGAAATTGAAAAGATTTTATTGTGATTCATATTATTTCATTAACTGAACAGGATACGCTTCATTTTCACAACATTAAAAAGCTAATACCTTGCTTAAAGTGCAGGCATCGACTCAAGCAGGGTTTAGCGGATCAGGCGATACCCCGCAGACGACAATACTTAGTCATAGCCAACACTCACCTGTCGAGGAGGATTGCCGTCCGCCCTGCTGAACGCGAAGACGTGAACGGAAAGCAACTTCTAAATCGCCGCTATAACTATTTTACAACATTAAAAAGCCACCACATTTTATTTTCACCACATACAAAAGCAAATTAAAGCGCCCTAACCAAAGAATAAAAAGAATCCACAAGAACAGTGAATATCTACACCAAAGAGCGTATAATAAAACAAAACGAAACAAACAAAAGGGGGAACACCATTGGACTTTCTACACCACCCATACACTTCAAAACGACACACCATCTTCGCACAACAAGGAATGGTCGCAACATCACAACCACTAGCCGCACAAGCCGGATTACATATCTTACGCTCTGGAGGCAACGCAATCGACGCAGCAATCGCCACAGCCGCTGCATTAACAGTCGTAGAACCCACTTCAAACGGCATTGGCGGAGACGCATTTGCAATCGTATCCTTCAACAACAAACTCTACGGACTCAACGCATCCGGACCTGCACCAAGACGAATGACACTCGATGAATTCAAACAAAGAAAACTCGAACAAATCCCTACCCATGGCATTCTTCCTGTCACCATACCAGGAGCACCTGCATCATGGGCAGCCCTAGTCGAACGATTCGGCAACTTAACACTAGCTGAAGTACTCCAACCCGCCATTGACTATGCAGAAAAAGGGTACCCACTCACACCAATCTTAGGGAAGTATTGGAAAAGTGCGTATGAAAAATATAAAGACAATTGGACAGACCCTTCCTTTGAAAACTGGTTTCACACATTTGCACCTCAAGGAAGAGCACCGGAAATTGGCGAAGTGTGGAAAAGTCCTGAAATGGCTCAAACCCTTCGATCCATTGGAGAAACCAATGCAGAAAGTTTTTACAAAGGGGAACTTGCAGAAGCAATCATTCGTACAATGGAGAAGTACGACGGGTTAATCGAAGCGGAAGATTTAGCGAACTATCAAGTAGAATGGACAGAACCTATTCAAGCCCAGGTGGAAGAATATGAAGTATGGGAATTACCACCGAACGGGCATGGGATTGTTACCTTGATGGCACTCAATATCTTCAAACAATTATATGATCCATCCACTTCGATTGAATCAGCAGAAGCGATTCATTATCAAATCGAAAGTATGAAATTAGCCTTTGCAGATGCAAAAGCTTATCTTACAGACCTTGAACATATGCCGGTAACCGTCGAACAACTTCTCTCAGAAGCATATGCAACAGCCCGTGCACAAGTAATTGTCAAAAAAGCAGCACAACCTACTCCTTTTAAATTTGAGCAAAAAGGAACCGTTTATTTAGCAACTGCTGATGACGAAGGCAATATGGTTTCATTTATTCAATCGAACTACCAGGGCTTTGGCTCAGGAATTGTAGTCGAAGGAACAGGCATTGCGTTACAGAACAGAGGGTGTGATTTCTCTCTTGATCCAAAGGCAGCTAATGTTGTAGTACCTGGTAAAAAAACGTACCACACGATTATTCCAGGCTTTTTGACGAAGCAAGGGAAACCCGTAGGTCCGTTTGGTGTCATGGGAGGTTACATGCAACCACAAGGTCATTTTCAAGTCGTATTGCGTACAATCTATCAACAGTTAAACCCACAAGCTGCTTTGGATGCACCGCGTTGGCAGTGGATGGAAAATAAAAAAATCATGATTGAAGCAACGATGGATCCAGCTGTCATTGCCCGGTTAACAGCTTGGGGACATGACATAGAAGTAACCAAGGATGGAGGCCCTTTTGGAAGAGGGCAAATCATATGGAAAGATGAACACGGTGTTTATCAAGGAGGAACAGAGTCGCGAACGGACGGATCGATTGCGGCCTATTAAAACTGTACAATCTAAGTCTGACTTTTCGGAGGAGCATTATGAATAAATGGGTTCATGGCGTCGTGATTCTTACTCTTCTCGTATTGACTTATTTTCTTTATAATAAGGGGTTAGGGGCGATTCCATTTGCTTTGGCAACACTGTATTTTGGGTATTGGACCTTTAGAGAAATAAAACGCTTAAAAGATGAAAAAAAAGACGATTCACTCGAATGACAAATTGTTTCAAATAGAAGTTGCTTTTTCAACAGACAAATGTAAGGATATGGTGTACAATTTGTTTGGAAAAGAAAGGACGTGCTCGAAATGAACTTTGAAGACATGACAAAAAAACAATTAAAAGAAGAGTCATTAATTGATTTAGCCTACCACTTATTAACACAATCAAAAGAAACGCAAACGTTACAAACGCTTATGGATGATATTCGCAAAATGACAGGGATTACTGTGAAAGAAATGGATGCAAAAATGCCACAGTTTTATACAGATATGAACATTGATGGACGTTTCTTAGCGTTAAATGACGGTTTATGGGGACTCCGTGAATGGTATCCGGTTGATCAAATCGAAGAAGAAACTGCACCTGTTGTTAAAACACGTAAGAAGAAAAAGAAAGATGATTACGAGGATGACGACATTTTGGATGAAGTATTCGAAGAAGATTATGAAGAGTTAGGCGAAGAAGATTTAGATGAAGAGGAAGAGGAAGAGGATGACGAGGAAGAGGTTGAGGGAGAAGAATTGTTGATTGACCTTGATGAAGTAGAAGAAGAGGAAGAAGACGATTTACTCGATGCAGAAGGTCTTGAGTTAATTGATGAAGATCTAGAGCTAGATGATGATGAAGAGGAAGAAGAGGAAGAAGAGGAAGTCTAAGAAGAAAATAACTTGACTTCAACTTGCTTTTCTTTTAAGATTTTATTGGGCTCCTTTTAAGAAGGACACTTGAACGAAAATGTGTAACAGCGCTCCCGCTTGTCGTATTGCAAGCCGTGGAGCGCTTTTTCTATTGCACACAGGTCAGGCTAAAAAATGAACGGAGGAAGAAAAATGACAAAATATATTTTTGTAACTGGTGGAGTAGTATCCTCATTAGGGAAAGGGATTAATGCCGCATCACTCGGACGTTTATTAAAAAATCGTGGATTAAATGTAACGATTCAAAAGTTTGATCCGTACATTAACATTGACCCAGGAACGATGAGTCCATACCAACATGGTGAAGTATTTGTGACGCAAGACGGTGCGGAAACAGATTTAGATTTAGGTCACTATGAGCGTTTCATTGATATTGATTTAAATAAATATTCAAACGTAACGATGGGGAAAGTATATTCTTTAGTGTTACAAAAAGAGCGTAATGGCGAATATAATGGTGCAACGGTGCAAGTTATCCCACATGTTACGAATGAGATTAAAGAATTAATTCAACGTGCGGGCAAAGAAATGAATGCAGATGTTGTTATTACAGAAATTGGCGGAAGTGTAGGGGATATCGAATCTTTACCTTACTTGGAAGCATTGCGTCAAATGAAAACAGATTTAGGTCATAATGATGTCATGTATATTCATAACACGTTAATCCCTTACCTCAGTGCAGCGGGTGAAATGAAATCAAAACCTACACAGCATAGTGTGAAGGAATTGCGTAGTTTAGGTATTCAACCGAATATGATCGTTGTCCGAAGCGAACACCCTGTTCCTCAGGATATGAAAGATAAGATTGCTTTATTCTGTAGCATTCGTCCAACAGAAGTCATTGAGGCATTAGATGCTGAAACGTTGTATGAAGTACCCCTTCGTTTGCATGAACAAAACATGGATCAAATCGTTTGTGATTATTTAGGTCTTACCACACAAGAACCTGATTTAACAGAAATCAAAGAACTTGTAGAGTTAGTGACGACATTGAATAAGAAAGTAACGATTGGTTTAGTTGGGAAGTATGTGGAATTACCTGATGCTTATATTTCAGTGGTAGAGGCGCTAAGTCACGCAGGTTATGCTTACCATGCGGAAGTAGATGTGAAATGGATTGATTCAGGCGAAGTAACGGCAGAAAATGTGGCTGAACATTTAGCTGGTTTAGATGGCGTAGTGGTGCCAGGTGGTTTTGGAGATCGTGCGATTGATGGGATGATTGAAACGATTCATTATGCACGTGAGCATGAACTTCCATTACTAGGGATTGGTTTAGGCATGCAGTTGCAGGCTGTAGAAGTGGCTAGGAATTTAGCGGGATTAAAAGATGCGCATTCTGTAGAATTTAATGCGGAAACTAATCATCCGGTTGTTGTTTTGCATAAGGATTGTGAGTTGAGTCCGGCGAGTTCATTGCGTTTGGGTGAGATTCCATTTGAAATTGCGGCGGGTTCTTTGTCGGAGAAAGCGTACGGGAAGTTAGAGGCGAGTGAGCGTCATCGTCATCGTTTTGAAATTTCAGAGGCGTATGTTGAGCAATTGGCGGAAGCGGGTCTTGCGGTTACGGGAAGAAGTGTTGAGGGAGATCATGTGGAGATTGTGGAGTTTGCGGAGCATCCATTTTTCGTGGGTACTCAGTTCCATCCGGAGTTTACTTCACGTCCGACTCGTCCGCAGCCTTTGGTGAAAGAATTTATTGGTGCGGCGTTGCATCGTTAGTTGAGGGAGTTGTAGTAATCTGCAGATGCAGGTTACTGCGACTTTTTTTGTTTGTTTGGAATGTTGTCGATGAATTTGCTTTCCGTTCACGTCTTCGCGTTCAGCAGGGCGGACGGCAATCCTCCTCGACAATTTATCTTGTCTAAAATC
>JASLCF010000111.1 GCA_030146155.1 Savagea sp. | reverse complement strand
CAGAACGTAGCGAATTATCAGCTGAAATTAACGAAGCGTTAATCGTTGAGTTCTACTCAAGATAATTATTCAAAAACCAACTTCCCCCTTACAGGAAGTTGGTTTTTTCTTTTTAATTTTTATTTACAAATTACTATTGACATTTTCATCATTCTTTCATATTCTTAAGTTAAGTAATGAGAATGATTATCAATTTCATTATAACTATAAAAAGAGATGGGGAAATGCAATGATTATTGTAGAAAATCGAACAACAATAGAAAAAGGCCAAGGTCATTTGTTAGTTGAACGCTTTAATAAAACGGGTGAGATTGAAAAAATGCCTGGTTTTCTCGGCATGGAAGTAATGGTAAGAGAACGTCTAAAAGACAACGATGAAATTGTAATTAGTACACGTTGGGAAGATGACAATGCTTTTAAAGCTTGGATGAATAGCGAATCGTTCAAAAAGGCACATAGTGGCGATCGAGCTAAACCAGAATATATTCTAGGGAATGAGATTGTTTATTATTCAATTCCTGTTATTCGACAACCCATTAACGTTTAGTTTTCAATAAAAAATCTTCAAATCTCACTCACTCTTCAATTTATTAATGAGAAGTAAGATTTGGGTTCTATCATTACGTTGGTGAAAGAAAATCACCTTCTCCTGATTTTGGAGAAGGTGATGGAATTTCACTAACGTTTTTTTTATTTTAAATAGAAAACAAATGAAGCTCCCTGTAGAATTAAAGTCTAAGAAAACCAAATTCAGGAAGGTACTCACTTTTCACTTACTAATAAGTCGAGAATGCTGATGGTTATTCAAGACGTGAACGTTATTTTTGAAGAAGAGTGTTGACAGCCAGGAATTTTTAATAAAAAAATGCAAGTTTACCAATCGAAAATTAAACTATAAAAAGAGCATATCACCTCATAGCGCTTCAGATGAGCCCTGTACAGAGCGAAGCGAAGGAAGCGTTTCACCGAACGCCTTCAGGAACGCGGCCATCTGGAGCAGAAAACGACTAGTTATTTGGATAACCATTATAAAAAAAAACCCGCCAAAAAATCAGATGCACTGACTTCTTGACGAGTCCTCTAACCAACCTCTATTCATCGACTATTACTCTTCACCAACGTTATTTGACAAAGAAATAAGATTTGAAAGTTTTCTTTTTTTAACACAGATACTAGCTAATGTCACCACACTTGAAATGACTGTAATTGCTGTAAAGATATTGATAAACACACGATTATAATAAGGGCCCTTATTCCACTCATTCATTGGATCAAGAATCGTTAACTGATGATAGAGCAGACTAAACTCATAAATAAAGAGCACGATTCCACCTACACTAATCACTGCTGCAATCCATAAAACGAATCGAATCGATTGTACATGCAAGAAGAGCCATTCTTTAGAAAGATAATAAACACCAACTAAACTATAAAGAACAAATGGCAAACTTAAAAAAATAAAAAATAATAGCGGATTTCCATTCCCACCGAAATTTGTTAGATCGGTAGTGGGAGAAGCTGGACTCCAACGATAGAAGGCATAGAGCATACCAACTGATAGAAGAGTTGTGAAAATCAAACTTAAACGATACAAATTCTCCCTCCTTTTGATGTAAACTTAACATAATTTACACACTTTTGAAATACTTATACCTGTACCCCTATTTTTCATGGCCTTTTCAGCAATGATATGCTATCTTAAAGATTGAACTTTTATTCAAAGGAGGCAATGCATGTGACTATACCGGAAAGTATTCCTAAGCCACTCGTTCGTTGGAATCAAACATTCATCTTAACTTTGATTATTCTGTCGGTAGTGGTGAATATTCAATTATTATGGATTCCTTTCGCTATGGGACTCATCACTGTCATTACTAAATTTAATCCTGTAATCGCAGTTGGTAAACCATTTTTAAAGAAACCAGCATCTTCTTACATACCTGAAGAAAAAGCACAACAAATTTTCAATCAATGGATTGCTACGATTTGTTTTGGGTTAGCCCTAGCTTTCTTTTACTTAGACTGGACAGTGGCAGGCTATGTAGCTGTGGCAATGGTTACTATTGCTACTGCACTAGCATTATTTTTTGATTTCTGCTTAGGCTGCACAGTACGTTACCAGTATCAGATGTGGAAACATCGACGCAAACAAAAACAAGCCTAAAATCAAACGATGTAAAAAAAGTCCGTGAAGTTGAGTCTCCCTCTTCTTCACGGACTTTCTCTTTGTTTAATAAGCTGATTTATACATATTTAACCATTGCATATTTTTTCTTCCCACGACGAACAATCGTGAATTGCTCATCTAAACGAACTGCACTGTCTACTAAGAAAGATAGATCTTGCACTTTATCGCCGTTTAATGAGATTGCACCGTTGGTTATATCTTCTCTTGCTTGGCGTTTAGAAGAGGAAACTTTAGCCTCGACTAAGAAGTCTACAATATTGATATCTTCTTTTTTCAATTCAACAGTTGGAACATCTTTAAAAGCATCTTTCATTTCGTTGACAGTTAATGCTTTTAAATCTCCTTTAAATAAAGCTTCAGTAATACGAATCGCTTGATCCAATGCATCTTCGCCATGGACAAGCTTTGTCATTTCTTCTGCTAAGGTTTTTTGAGCTTGACGGAGATGTGGCTCCTCTTGAACCGCTACTTCTAACGCTTCAATTTCCTCACGACTTAAGAAAGTAAATATCTTTAAATATTTTACAACATCAGAATCTGCTGTATTAATCCAAAATTGATAAAATTCATAAGGTGATGTTTTCTTCGCATCTAACCACACTGCCCCACCTGCTGTTTTTCCGAATTTCGTACCATCTGCTTTTGTAACTAATGGAATTGTAAAACCAAATGCTTTTACTTCTTCTTCATGTGTTTTTCTTAAGACTTCCAAACCAGTTGTAATATTTCCCCATTGATCTGAGCCACCGATTTGAACGCGTACATTATGTTCACGATACAAGTGATCAAAGTCTGCTGCTTGCATTAACATATAAGAAAATTCAGTGTATGAAATTCCTTCTGCTAATCGTGATGCTACATTGTCTTTAGCTAACATGTAATTAACGGTTAATAATTTTCCATAATCACGTAAGAAATCGATTAATGTTAACTCACCAATCCAATCCTTATTATTAACCAGTTGTGCTGTATTTCCTGCATTTGAATTAAAATCAAAAATCATTTCTAGTTGCTTTTTTATCCCTTGAACATTTTGATCCACTTGTTCAGGGGTTTGAAGTTGACGTTCTTCTGAGCGACCAGAAGGATCACCAATCATTCCTGTCGCCCCACCGATTAATAAAGTAGGCGTATGACCATGCATCTGAAATCTGCGCAAAGTAAGTAAAGGAACAATATGCCCAATATGCATTGAATCTGCTGTTGGATCTACTCCACAATATAATTTAACTTTTTGCTCATTTAATAAAGATTCAAGTCCTTGCTCATCTGTTTGTTGGTACAATAAACCTCTCCATCGTAAATCATCCATTAATTCATTTGACATCTTTCAATTCCTCCTAAAAATAAATTAAAATAAAAAAAGCCCTGCATGATGATTGCTCATCATACAGGGACGTTGTTCTAGACACGTGGTACCACCCAAATTTAGTAGTGCGTATTCCACTACTTCTCATTGCACACTTTAACGCAGTATGCACGTATACTCCTAAACTGTAATTCAAAAGATAGCTCTTTAGCAACTTCCACCACCCGTTGCCTCTCTGCCTAAAAGAATCTACTTTCTACTTCGGTTTATTCATCGTATAATATTTTTAAGTATAATTCGTTAAGAATCATTTGTCAAATTCATATCGTCTCTATTTCAATCTATGATATAATGAATTAGATTTTTTAGGAGGGGAAATTGTGCCACAACATGAACAAACTAAGCAACAAACAATAGAAGATCAATATAAAAAAATACAGCAAACAAAGGCCGCTAGAATTGCAAGAATCGGTTCAGGCATTGCATGGAATCTTATATTACTCTTTTTAATTGCACTAACAGCCCTAGCTATTTTTGGAGCATCTGTTGGAGCAGGTTATTTCGCTTATCTTGTTTCTAAAGAACCTTTACGTCCTTATGAAGAAATGAGAAATGCCGTATTTAACTACGAAGAAACTTCCGAAATATATTATGCAAACAACATTTATTTCGGGAAAATTAACGCTGATATCGAAAGAGAAGAAACTAGCTTAGATCACGTTTCGCAACATGTCATTGATGCCGTTTTAGCAACTGAAGATGAGTATTTCTTTGAGCATAATGGGATTGTTCCTAAAGCAATCTTACGTGGTTTGCTGCAAGACGTGTCCAATGCAAGCAGTCAAACTGGCGGGTCTACTCTCACTCAACAATTAGTGAAAAATCAAATTTTAACAAATGAAGTTTCTTATGAAAGAAAAGCGAAAGAAATTCTATTGGCTATGCGTTTAGAAAAAGCCATGAACAAAGAAGAAATACTGGAGGCATATTTAAATGTCATCCCTTATGGTAGAAACGTTATTGGACAAAATATTGCAGGTGTACAAACTGCAGCACAAGGGATTTTCGCACTGAATGCAGATGAACTCAATTTGCCACAAGCAGCATTTATCGCTGGTATCCCACAAGCACCTTTCGCACACACACCTTTTAAAAGTGCTTCTAGTGGTGGTGGCGTTAAAGAACCTAAACAATTAGAACGCGGCATTGCACGAATGAAAACTGTTCTTTTCCGAATGAAAGAAACAGGTTACATTTCTGAAGAGGAGTATAAAAAAGCGATTGCCTATGATATTACACAAGACTTCAGAGAACCTTATGTACGTGCAAATGTTGAAGAACCTTACTTGGCACAAGAAATTCAAAACCGTACAGTAGATATTTTGAAGAAAGTACTTGCTAAAAAAGACGGAATTGATTTAGATGCCTTAGAGCTTGAAGCGAAAGAAATCTTTGATCATGACAAAAGTAAAATGAAAGAATTTGAAGAACAAAGTGAAAAATATGCCATCCTTGCAAGACGTGACATGCAAACTGGTGGCTATCAAATTTATTCAACAATTGATAAAGATATCTTCAAAAAAATGAATGAAGAAGCACAGAATTTTAAGCAGTATGGCTTTACTTATTCTAGAAAAGTCAAAAATAAAGAAACAGGTGAAATTGAAACTGTCCCTGATCCTGTACAAGTCGGAGCGGTCATGATGGATAACCGAACCGGCAAGATTATTTCTTTTGTAGGTGGCAGAGATTTTGATTTAATTGAAACGAATCACGCAACCCAAGCATATCGTCAAAATGGCTCTTCAATCAAACCATTGCTAGTCTATGCTCCTGCTATTGAATTTGGGAGAATTGGTGCGGGAAGCCCTCTCGTTGACGTTAAATTCACATTAAATGATCATGGTTCTTCTTACACACCGTCCAATTATGAAGCAACTAAAGAATATGGAATTGTTCCTGCACGGGATGCCTTAGCAAAATCATTAAATATTTCTACTATGCGACTCTATATGGATATTATGCCCAAGCATCCATTCCAATTTTTAGAAAAAATGAATTTATCTAAAGTTTCACCAGCAGAAGAACAAAACCCTACAGCTTCTTTTGGAGCATTAACACATGGAGTGACAGTCGAAGAAAACACCAAAGCTTTCGCAACACTGGCAAACCAAGGGGTGTTCAATGAATCTTACATGATTGAAAAAATTACAGATAAACAAGGCAACGTCATCTATGAACATGAACTTGCGCCGACTCCTGTTTATTCACCTGAGACAGCTTACATCGTGACAGATATGTTAAAAGGAGTAACGAAATCTGGTGGAACTGCTGGTCAGTTACCTTCTTACTTAAACTTTAAAATTGATTTAGCAGCTAAAACAGGAACTACGAATGATTACGGTGATTCTTGGTTAATGGGCTACAATCCTAATATTACATTGGGTGTTTGGCTCGGCTATAAAGATCGTATTCTCGCAGATGGAACGAAAAGAAAACTAAGAAGCAAAAATGAAAGTCTCCATCCAACGACACGTGCGAGCATGTTGTTTGGAAAATTAATGAATGCTGCCAATAGTGCTAACCCAGAATTAATCGGTGCACAGTCAAAATTTGAAAGACCAGCAAATGTAGTTTCACGATCATTCTGTGGGATTTCTGGACTAGCCCCTTCAAAAACATGTTCTAATGCCGGGCTAGTCGTTTCTGATTTATTTAATGCGAAGGTAATGGTTCCTTCTGGAACAGATGATAGTATCATTTCTTCTTCATACGTTTCAGTCAAGGGAACACCATATCTTGCACTTCCATCCACACCCGCTGAATTTATTAAGTCTGGTGGAACTGGAGTGAACGCTCAATTTATTCGAAGAATTATGTCTCCTCTTG
Organism: Savagea sp.; assembly: GCA_030146155.1. GTDB lineage: Bacteria > Bacillota > Bacilli > Bacillales_A > Planococcaceae > Savagea. The sequence goes on along the minus strand of JASLCF010000111.1, from coordinate 18,106 downwards.
GAGGCGATGCTTCTAAACTATTTCCATCTGGTTCTCTTTTTTCAGGTAATATCGTTGCTGGAAATGTATTTTCACCAGACGATGTTGCACCTGCAGCTGTTTCACCACAATTAAGTGGGACAACAATTAGTTGGCAAGCCTCATCGTCAAACGATGTAATAGGCTACTATGTGCTAAAAGATGGTGTACGCATCGCTACAATTCGTGATGGACAAGCATTGTCTATTGCTGCGAATTCGCCAGGACGCTACGCTATCATTGCAGTAGATATTACAGGCTTACAAACTTCTTCTTCAGAGCTTATTATTGAAGCTGAGGAACCTAAACAACCTGAAAATGAAGTGGAAGAAGAAAAAGAACCTGAAAATGAAGTGGAAGAAAAAGAACCTGAGGAAAATGAAACTCCTGAAGTACCAGATGAAGCAGTAAAACCACCAAGCGCTCCTGAAGATCAGGACAAGCAATAAATAATTTTTTCTCACTACCCCCTACCATCTTTTTGGTAAGGGGATTTTATATGAATATTTAATTTTTATTTAAAACATGTATACTGAATGAAAGAGAAAGTGAGGCGGTGATGAATTGGAGCATTTCAAAGAATTTCATCAATTAGAAATAACAACAGACGAACAAACAATTATAATTGAGGGTCCTGTCTCGAGCTCTACTTTAGCAACCTATACTTTCCACGAGGGACTTGTAGCATTTAGACAAGCAAATGAACAGCACCTCTCGTTAATTAAAGTTGCTGAACAGCCAGAGGCACGAATAATCGTAGCAAGATGTGGCAATGAAGTTGTAGGTTACGCTGCATACTCCTATCCTCACCCGCTAGAACGTTGGGCTGAAGGTAAAATTGAACAATTGATTGAACTAGGTGCGATTGAAGTTGCTGAACCTTATAGAAGTTTTGGAATTGGGAAAAAATTATTGCAAGTAACGATGATGGATGATGCAGTAGAAGATTATATTATTATCACTACTGAATACTACTGGCATTGGGACTTAAAAGGAACTGGCTTGTCAATTTGGGACTACCGGAAGGTCATGGAAAAAATGATGAATCATGGCGGACTTGTTTATATGCCAACAGATGATCCTGAAATTTGTTCGCATCCAGCAAATTGTTTAATGGTTCGAATTGGAGAAAGAGTGCCGCAGCAAGCGATTGAACAGTTTGATCAACTCAGATTCTCGAGAAAATATGAAATGAAAACCAATGATCCGTTTTCAAATAGATAAAGGATGAGTGAAGCATGGTTAGCAAATTCGTTTATTCGCCAGATTTATTAGACTATCATTTTTCAAACGAACACCCTTTTAATCAACATCGAATGCAACTTACTTATTCGTTACTAAAAGAATTAAATCTCTTAAAAGAAAATCAAATCATCCCACCTCGAATAGCTTCAGATGAAGAACTTTTTTTAGTCCATGAACCAAAATACATTGATTTCATTAAAAGAGCTAGTGAAAATAAAGGTTCTCTGGAAGAAGCACAACAATATGGAGTAGGAACAACCGATACCCCTATTTTTAAAAATATGCACGAAGCGACTGCTCGAATTGTTGGGGGGACAATCCAACTCGCTGATGAAATTTGTCAAGGGCGTATAAAGTATGGCATTAATTTAAGTGGTGGGCTGCATCATGGCTTTTCAAATAAGGCCAGTGGATTTTGCATTTACAATGACTGTAGTGTCGCTATCAAACATATTACTAAAAATTATGGATTGAAAGTACTGTACATTGATACAGATGCACATCATGGAGACGGCGTACAATGGTCTTTTTATAATGACCCACAAGTGTGTACACTATCTCTTCATGAAACAGGACGTTACTTGTTTCCAGGTACAGGAGATGTGAGTGAAAGAGGAACGGGTAAAGGTTATGGATATTGTTTTAATATTCCACTAGATGCTTTCACGGGAGATGATTCATTTTTAACCGTTTATGAACAAGCCTTTAGTTCGATTTGTGAACATTTCCAACCTGATATTATTCTTAGCCAAAACGGTGCAGATGCTCATTACTTCGATCCCCTCACCCATTTAAACGGCTCTAGTTATTTATATGAACAAATTCCGCGCATTGCTAAACGTCTTGCTGATCAATATTGTCAGGGAAGATGGCTTGCCGTGGGCGGAGGAGGCTATGATTGGAAAGCGGTTACAAGGGCATGGGCACAGATTTGGCTTACCATGAATGATATGGAAGCTCCTACTGGCAAAATGCCGCCTAACTTTTTGAAACAACTGAGTAAGTTTACGAACACTGATGAGCTCTATTGGCAAGACGATGTATCCACTTTTCCCACGATTGAAAGAAAAGTTGAGATTGAACAATTTAATCAACATAATTTAACGAGAGCCTTATCTATATTTCATTCGATCTAAAAAGCACTGCTCCTCAAATGAAGGGCAGTGCTTTTAATTCGATTAATGAGTAGAGCCTCGTTCTTCTACATGATAAGGGATAATTACCTTGTCTTCTTCTACTTCTTCCTTACTCATTAATTTAGTGAGTAACCGCATAGAAACAGCTCCTAAATCGTAAAGCGGAATAACGACCGAAGATAATTGTGGACGTACTACTCTAGATAATAGGGAGTGTTCAAAACAAATCAACTCAAAATCTTGGGGTACAGTGTAATCTAAATCTCGGATTGCATTCAGTACACCGACTCCTAGTTCATCATTAGTTGCTAAAATAGCAGTAGGTGCATGTTCTTCTTTTAAACGAGCTTGAAATTGTTCGTATGCATCATCGTACGTATTTTCGGTCTCGATAATGAGTTCGTCTTTAACAGCCACTTTAAATTCTTCATGTGCTTTTCTATAGCCCACTAGCTTACACAAGCGATTAATATCACGCGTAAGCGGCCCAGAAACAAACGCAATGTCACTGTGACCATTTTCTAAAAGCTTCTTAGTTGCTAAATATGCGGCTTCTTCATATTCCATATTCACTGTTGGAAATTCTGATTCAGCATCTAATGTCCCTGCAAGTACGATAGGTACATTAGCTGAGTTTAACTTTTTTCGAATATCTGGTGTAATAGAATCACTCATTAGAATGATACCATCTACTTGTTTTCCCAAATTTTCCTCTATCAATTCAACTTCTCGGTCTGAACTTTTGTCTGAGTTCGACAAAATAATATTGTAATCATACATCGTCGCAATATCTGCGATTCCACGTGACAACTCTGCATAGAAAGTTTTCGATGCGTCAGGAACGATAACTCCTATTGTCGTTGTCTTTTTACTAGCTAACCCACGCGCAACTGCGTTTGGACGATAGCCTAGTCTTTCAATCACTGCTAATACTTTCTTTCTTGTTTCAGGTTTTACGTTAGGGTTACCATTCACTACCCGAGATACTGTGGCCATAGAAACGTTTGCTTCATCTGCCACATTATAAATTGTAACTGCCATTTATCGTCCCTCCTTTGATACTTCTATAATACCATATAAAAAATGCCGGATGCTCATTTTATGAGCATTTCCGGCGTTTTTTTAACTCATTGTATATTGTTGTAAAAACTTTTGAATTTCATCATAAAATGCGTCAAACTCTGGAATATTCATTTGTTGCTGAGCATCAGATAAAGCAACTGCTGGATCAGGATGCACTTCAGCCATTACCCCATCTGCTCCAACTGCAATTGCTGCGCGAGCTGTCGGTAATAATAAATCCTTACGTCCTGTTGAATGCGTCACATCGACGTATACTGGTAAATGCGTTTCTTGTTTTAAGATAGGTACAGCAGAAATATCTAAAGTATTTCTTGTTGCTGTTTCGTATGTACGAATCCCTCTCTCACAAAGAATGATTTGATCGTTTCCTTTTGAAATGATATATTCTGCTGCTTTGATAAATTCATCAATCGTTGCAGCCATTCCGCGTTTTAATAACACGGGTTTATTCACTTTACCTGCTTCTTTTAATAGTTCGAAGTTCTGCATATTACGTGCACCAATTTGAATCACATCAATATAATCTAATGCTTCCTCTAAGTGTGCAGGTGTTACAATTTCCGTTACTACTGCTAAGCCCTCTTCATCAGCGACTTGCTTTAATATTTTCAAGCCTTCAAGTCCTAATCCTTGGAAATCATAAGGTGAGGTACGCGGTTTATATGCGCCTCCACGAATCATCTTCAATCCTTTTGCTTGAATAGACTGTGCAACTGCTTTTACTTGCTCATATGATTCAACAGCACATGGACCAAACACGAAGGACGGTTTGCCATTTCCAATTGCTGTACCATTTACTGTAACGATTGTATCTTCTGATTTCTTTTTACGAGAAACGAGTAATGCATTGTTCTCTTCATCTTTTTGAATTTCAAGTGCTGACATGAAAATCCCTTTGAAAATCTCCTCAAGAATACCATTTGGTAATGGCCCCTCGTTCGTTTCTTTTAAAAAGTTTAACATTTTTCTTTCGCGGACAGGATCATATCTGTTGACACCTTGCTTTTCTTTTACTCTGCCGATTTCTTTGACTAAACGAGTTCTCTCGTTAATTAAGTTTAAGATTTCAACGTTCAAATCATCAACAGATTGTCTTAACTGCTCTAAATCTTTACCACTCATCTGTAATTCTCCTTCCCGCACATACAATAATCCTTTCAGAGAAAGTCAATGTATGTTACATTTTGGTATAATAGACTTTATTATAATGAACTCTTTTCAAAATGTCACGCAATTAATTGAAAACTTTGATTTTTTACACAATATTTACGAAAAGACGAAAAATTGTGAATCACTTATTATTTTCTTTAGATATTGGTACTCGTTCGGTTGTGGGAACAATGATTGAAAAAAAGAGAGACGCCTATACTTTAATTAATCTCTTACAAATCGAACATAAAGAGCGAACGATGATTGACGGACAAATTCACGATGTAATCAGTGTAGCAAAAGTCATTCAAGAAATAAAAACACAATTCGAACAAAAATATGGTCCTTTAAAAGAAGTGAGTGTTGCTGCTGCTGGTCGCTCATTAATTACGTTAGAGGGACAAGCCAGTATACAATTAACTGAACAATTACTCATAGAACAAGAAAGTATTCAACACCTAGAATTAGCGGCTGTTCAAGAAGCTCATCAACACTTAATACAAGAACAAGGGAAAAATGCGAATTATTATTGTGTAGGCTACTCCGTTTTAAAGTATGAGTTGGATGGAGAAACCATTGGTAGTTTAATTGATCAAAATGGACAGGAAGCCACTGCCAAAGTGATTGCAACCTTTCTACCTAAAGTAGTCATTGAATCTTTAATCCACTCTCTCCAACGTGCTGATTTAAAAATGTCAGGATTAACTTTAGAACCGATTGCAGCTATACAAGTATTAATCCCCCAATCCATGCGTAAACTGAATGTTGCACTAGTTGACATTGGCGCGGGTACAAGTGACATTGCAATCACTAAAGATAACACGATTTCAGCATATGGTATGGTACCTAGCGCTGGTGATCAAATTACCGAGACCATTAGCTCACACTACTTGCTTGATTTTCAAGATGCAGAACAAGTGAAAAGACAATTAATATCAGAAGAAGTCATCACTTTCTCAGATATTTTAGGTTTTGAACAAGAAATTGATCGGGATGAATTATTACAAGTGGTGGACACGCCTATTCTTGAATTGGCCAAGCAAATTGCCAATGAGATATACCAATTAAATGGCGAGCAAACACCACAAGCTGTAATTTTAATTGGCGGTGGAAGTTTAACTCCTCAATTAGGAGAGCGACTGAGTCAGTTACTAGAAATGCCAAAACAAAGAGTAGCCATCCGTGACCAATCAGCAATTCGTTCCGTGACTATTCCTGACCATTTTGAACAGACTCCTGCACTTGTTACTCCTATTGGTATTGCAATAGCCGCAGAGATATCACCTATTACATACGTAAATGTCACCGTCAATGGAAAACCGATTCGACTTTTCGAATTCACGGCACTGACTTTAAGCGATGCAATTATCGCTGCACATCTATCAACGGAAGATTTATTTGGACAAATAGGACAAGGTATGACTCTAACAGTCAATGGACAGTTTATTACTGTTCCGGGTCAATACGGAAAGCCTTCTGTTTTCAAAAAAAATGGGGAAATCGCTTCGATTAAAGAAAAAATTTATAACCAAGACGAAATTGAAGTCATTGTCGGTCAACCTGGACTTCCTGCACAAGCAACTGTTGGAGATTTAATGGACGATACCCCTTCTCTTTCGATTCTTTGGCAAGGTAAACCTGTAGTCGTTGAGCCTCTTTTAAAAGTAAATGGTTCACCTGCTTCTCGCTCAACGCCATTAAAGGATAGAGATCAATTAGATATTGTTCTGATTCAAACAGTGAATGATTTCCTCCTTCAACAAAAGATAGATGCTGAGAGAATGGTTGATATGTATACTGTGATTATTGATGGGGAAAAGCACAAAGTTAAACGTCCTCTTAATTTGCTCATTGACAGAAAACCACAAGCAAGAAATCAACCACTGATTGAAGGAATGGTACTCACATTTGAAGAAAAAAGAAAACCTAGTTTAATTGAATTAATCGATCATCTTCAACTTTTTTATAAAGAATCAATTCAAATTCTTTTTAACGAGCAGTCCATCCAATTAGAAAAATTGGCTTATACTATCTTGATAGATGGTCAACCCATGCAATCCATCGATCAACCCATCCATCGACAACAGAAGATAGAATTTCTAAAAAAACAAGTGCAACCCTTTGTTTATGGAGATGTCTTTCAGCAAACAGATTTTGAAATACCTGAAAGTCCTTTTTTACAATATGAAGTTCTAAAGAATGGGATTCCTGCTCAGTTCACCGATTCAATTGTAGATGGAGATCACCTTCAAATTAATTTTATTCCTAAATAAAGGTTCTACATTAAACAAAATAGGTTAAAAATTTTATTCCACCAGGATGATCTGATTTTCTATCATTAACGTTTTCAATGATAGAATCAATAAAAGGAGCAATAAAAAAACACCGTCTCTTCGTTGAACAGTCAAGTTCGAGACGGTGTTGTCTTATTTTTTAGCTTCTTTTTTTACTTCTTTTGCTTTATCTTCTACTTTATCTTTTGCCGATTCAGTCGTTTCTTTTACCGACTTCTTAGTAGCATCTGCTTTATCTTTCGCTGCTTCAGCAACTTCTTTCGTTTTGTCTGCTGCTTGATCTGCTTTTTTATTTACAGTGTCAGCAACATCTCCTGCTTGATCTGCTACATCTTCTGCGACCTCTGCTACTTTTTCTTTTGTAGCTTGTTGTACTTCTTCAGACTTATTCATTAACTTCTCTTTTTGCTCTTTTACTTTTGCAGAAACCTCATCCGTTTTTTCTTTAACAGCTTCAGTCATTTCTGCAGTTTTTTCTTTTGCTGCTTCTGTAAGCTCCGCAGTTTTAGCTTTCGCCGCTTCTGTTAATTCGGTAGTTTTTTCTTTTGCAGTTTGAGTCATTTCTACTGCTTTATCTTTCGCAACTGTACTTAACTCAATGCTTTTATTTTTAATTTCTACTGCCTGTGTACTAATATCTTCTCTCATTTCACGTCCTGATTTTGGTGCCAATAGTAAAGCTGTTGCAGCTCCAACTAAAGCCCCTACAGTCGCTCCAAGTAAAAAGCTACCTACTTGTGATTCTTCTTGGGAATAACTCTCTACTTTTGGACGGTGATCGTAATTTGATGGTAAGTGATTTTCGTGTTTTGACATGGAATTTCCTCCTCATTTTTTTAAAAATTAGTTGTATTTTTTCCAGCCTTTTGATTGAACAGGCTTACCTTGTTTCGTTTTATTAATTAATTCAATCACAACATTGCCCCATTGAACTGCTGATGCAATTTTGTCACTGTTTTTTTCTGCTTCAAGTACAACCGAGTTGGATACACGGCTAACTGATTGATTTAAATTGCTGACAGATGTACCTACTCCTCTTACTGCATCGACAACTGTATTCAATTTCTCTGATTTTTGTTGAATATCTTCTGCTAGCGCATTTGTTTTATGTAATAGCGCAGTCGTTTCTGTAGTGATACCTTCCATTTGTCCTGAGATATCGTCTAATGTTTTGGTAGCAACTTTCACCGTATCCTTAAGTGAAATCAATGTAATTGCAAGGCTGATACATAAAATCAAAAATGCAACTGCCGCAACAATTGCAGCGACGTAAAGTAAATTTTCCATTTTCTTCCTCCTTCATTTTGATTACCATTCATCCTATACTGATGATTACCCATTAATTCGAATGGTAAACTTCTTACACTCATTCTACTATATTTTAGGTAGAAATAAATGAATTAATTTGATTCAATCACATTTGTCAATGCTTTGGCATATTTAGGAACATCTCCCGCTCCCATAAATAAATAAATCGCACTCTCTTCTTCGAGTAATGTACTGATTTTTTCCAGTTCTAAATGTTTACTATTTGGGACTTTCGCTATTAAATCATCAATTGTCAACTTGCCTTTTTGTTCTCTTGCTGAAGAGAAAATATCACAAAGGTAAACTGCATCTGCCAAACTTAACGCTTCAGCAAATTCTTCTAACAATGCTTCTGTTCTCGAAAACGTATGCGGCTGAAAAATAGCAACTATCCTTTTGTCAGGATATTTTTGATGAGCAGAATCGAGAGTGACTTTAATTTCTGTAGGATGATGTGCATAGTCGTCAATTAATGTATATTCTTTAATCTTTTTCACTGAGAAACGACGCTTTACACCGCCAAATGAATCAAAGCCTTGTTGAACGATAGATGGAGCGATATCCTCATATTGAGATAAGGCAATGACCCCTAGTGCATTTAAAATGGCATGGTCACCTGGTTGTTTAATCGAAAATGAAGCATAGAATTCATTGCGTATAAACACGTCAAATGAAGAGCCATGCTGATTTTTATCGACGTTTTTTACTGTGAAGTCATTCAATTGATCAAAACCATAGTAAACAATAGGAACGTTAGCCTGTAATTTCTGCAAATTTACATCATCGCCACATGCAATAATTCCTTTTTTTACTTGTGAAGCCATCGTATTAAAAGCATCTAGTACATCATCTAAATCTTTAAAGTAATCCGGATGATCAAAATCTATATTTGTGATAATTGTATAATCTGGATGATAGGCTAAAAAGTGCCTCTTATATTCACATGCTTCAAATACAAAATAGTTAGACTCTGGTGTTCCTTTTCCCGTTCCATCTCCAATCAAATAAGATGTCGGGGCTGCTTGTGTGAGGACATGAGATAACAAACCTGTCGTAGATGTTTTCCCATGTGTTCCTGTTACACTGATTGATGTGTATTCTTCCATATAGTTGCCCAAAAATTCGTGGTAACGAATCACAGGGATATCTAATTCTTTTGCTTGTAAAAGTTCAGGATGCGTATCAGGGAATGCATTGCCCGCAATCACTGTCTGCCCTTTTTGTATATTATTTTTATTAAACGAATGAATCGTCATTTCTCTTCTGCGTAGTGGTTCTTCTGTAAAAAAGTATTGGTCTACATCAGATCCTGTAACTGTATGACCTGCATCGTGTAAAATTTGTGCTAATGCACTCATACCTGAACCTTTGATTCCAGTAAAATGGAAAAATGTCATAGTTGTGCCTCCTGCTTTCAATCAATTTCATTTAGTATACCATGAACGGAAATGAATTATAAATCAGCCAATTGCTCTAATGTAATGAAGACATCTCGAGGCTTACTTCCATTCTGCTCAGAAATTAACTTCATGTCTTCCATTTGATCGATGATGCGTGCTGCTCGATTGTAACCGATATTAAATTTACGTTGAATGGAAGAAGTACTTGCTCCCTGTTGTTCAACAATAAATTCACATGCCTCTATAAATAAAGGGTCTTGTTCATGCTCTAGTTCAATTTTCAATAAATCTTCTTCGCCAAACAAATACTTCGGTTGGCGTTCTTGGCTTACATGCGCAATCACTTTCTCCATTTCTTCATCAGAAATATAAGCACCTTGCAAGCGGACAGGGCTAGATTCACCATTCCCTAAATACAACATATCTCCTCTACCCAAGAGTTTTTCTGCTCCTCCTTGATCCACAATCGTTCTTGAATCCACTTGAGAGGAAACAGCAAATGCGATTCGTGTGGGAACATTCGCTTTAATAATTCCGGTGATTACATCAACAGACGGTCTTTGTGTTGCAATCAGTAAATGAATCCCTGCAGCTCTAGCTTTTTGAGCAATTCGACTAATCGATACTTCTACATCTTGAGGAGCCATCATCATCAAATCAGCCAATTCATCAATCACAATTAATAAATACGGTAACTTTTTACCTGTTTGATACTTTTCTACTTCTTCATTGTATTTCTCAATGTTACGAACTTTACTTTTTGCAAATAAAGTATAGCGTTCTTCCATTTCATTTACTGCCCATTTAAGTGCAAGTGTAGCTGCTTTTACATCTGTAATTACCGGGCTAATTAAATGAGGGATGCCATTATATGGAGCTAGTTCAACCATTTTAGGATCGATTAACAATAAATTAACTTCATCAGGAGTTGCCTTATAAAGAATACTTGTAAGTAAACAATTAATAGCTACAGACTTCCCTGAACCAGTAGCCCCTGCAATGAGTCCGTGAGGCATTTTTCTTAAATCTATCGTAGCAGCTTCCCCAGTAATATCTAACCCTAAAACAGCTTCAAGTGGAGATGCTGACTCTTGGAACGCCGGTTGAAGGACAATTTCAGAAATTTGTACTGGACGAGGACTATCATTCGGTATTTCAATTCCAATAAAACTCGTTCCTGGAATCGGTGCCTCAATTCGAATATCTTTTGCAGCAAGTGCTAACTTTAAATCATCGGATAAATTTCTAATTTTGCTTACTTTCGTTCCTTTTTCAACGGTCACTTCAAATCGTGTGACAGATGGTCCTTGAACAGCCTGTTGCACTTTTGCTTGAATCGAAAAGTTAAATAAAGCTTCTTCCAAAGCCAATGTTTTTTCATGAATCCAAACTTCATCACGTTCAAAATGAATAGGTTCATCCAAGTATGATAAAGGAGGCAGTTCATAAGGCTTCTCAGGTTGTGACAAGATGCTCGGTTCAATTTGTACTAACTCTTCCGTTGATTCTTCAACAACGGGTAATTCATCTTGTTGCTGAACAGGTGCCAATTCTTGTTTAGCTGCTAACTTCTTCTTATCAGAAGCCAACATTAATACGTTAAACGGTACAATTTTTTCCTTTTCAGTTGTTTCTATAATAGAGTCAGTGGTCACGTTTTCTTCTACTTCTTCTACTTGCTGTTCATTCACTTGTTCTAGTTGAATCACATCGTCTGCTATTGCAACCAACTGATTGGATTGTTCTTGTTCCGATTCTATTTGTTCATCTACTGTCGATAAAGAAACTTCTTTCTCTAGAAGTAAGTCAGCTTCTGACCCCTTTTCCTCATCGAAACTTTCTAAAGATTTTTCTTGAGTTCCTTCCTCAGGCAAAACCTCTTCATTGAGCTGTGTTTTCTCTTTTTCTTCATCCGTCTCTATCAATGAAAGATGTTCCAATAAAATTGGCTGTTGATGAATCGTTATTTCTTTCTCAACCCTTTCAATGGTTGGGGACTCTTTTAACTCTTTTGACTGCTCCAAACGCTCTTGAATAAAATCAAGCGTTTTTTCATTTTCTGTCGGCTTACTTAAAGGATGTTTATTATGAAAATCTTTCCCGAATATAGGAGAAATGATCTCTGAAGGACGGAAGGGTCTGCTTGGGATTGGTTTCCTTGCTTCCTTTATCTCTTCTTTTTTAGATGTTGAAGCATTCATTGGACGCTCATTTTTTATATGAGAAGGGTCAGTTCCATGACTTTTACTTACTTGTTGAGTTTTCTTTCCACGATTGGGTGGCCAAAGTGGATTTTGATGAATCGGTAAAGGTTGATAATCAGGGTCACTGTCTGAGCATAATAGATTGTCAAACCCGGATTCATCTACTGGTCTTTCTTCCTCAAACGTTTTTCCAAACCTCTCTTGATCAGATATAATTGGAAAATCAATCGTTTTGTTTTTATTTGTCATTCTATTCACTACTTTCAAAGTGTCATCACTATATTTTAACAAGTAAATGCCAGAAAAACAAACGTTGCTACAGCTTATAGAGAGTTAGCTCAAATGACACAAAAAAAGACTATACGGTATCAACCGATAGTCCTTGTTTTTTATGCTTTAAATGCAGTTCCTACTGCGATTGATTCATCAAGAACAAGAATCCCAGGTTCAGTCTGTTCTAATCCCAGTTCTTTGGCTGAACAAATCATTCCTGATGAAGGAACACCTCTCAGTTCAGCATCTTTGATGACGAGACCAGAAGGCATCACAGCACCGACTTTTGCAACAACGACTTTTTGTCCCGCATCAACATTCGCTGCACCACAAACAATTTGTAAGGTTTCTTCGCCTACTTCAACTTGACAAACACTTAATTTATCAGCGTTCGGATGTTTTTCTCTTGAAGAAACGTATCCCACCACAAATTTCGGGCTAAAATCTCCTGTAATCACGTGATTCAAACCTGCTTGTTGAATGACTTTATTTATTTCCTCAACTCGCTCAGCATTTAATTCATTTGAACCTTCTTCTAAATCATAGAAATATTGACTCGCTTCAAATAGATTGAGTCCAACGACTTTGTCATCTACTGAAAGTAAAGCGACATTGCCCTTCTTTTCGACGGTTGGTACTTGTGTAACAGTAGGGTCTAATTGAATCATCAATACGTCGCCCACGTGCTTTAAATTATAAAATGCATACATTATTATTCTTCCCCTTCTTCTACTCTTCTATTTTTAGCTAAAATAAATATCGGTTCGAGTTTACCATTTTCATAGATAAACGGCAATGATGTAATGGGTACAGTTCCTACAGTAAAGAAGTGCATTGCCATTTGAGCTAATACATCATATCCCACATTATTGCGAACATCTCCGATAATTAATACATCTTGATGGGGAACAGCGACTGTCATATGACCCTCAACTTTTTCACTATATTCTTTTAACAACGAACGATTTAAAATTCGGCTGGCATCATAACCATCATTCGTATTAAAAAAATAGAACACATTGTCATCTACGACGTCTTTTTTCACTTTGATTGGTAAAGATTGAGCTAAAAACAAAGCACGTTCTTTCATCTCATTTGCAGTAATTTTTAATTCTTTTAACAAATCCTCATCTATAATTCGATACGTTGTACCTAAATCTAACGCATAAAATATACGCGTTTCTGCTGTGTGCGGTTCAGTAATAAATTGAACACCATCTGCATTTTTTTGTGGAAACGAAGTCGAACGAATAATAGGTAAAATTTTCTGTTCTCCGCTCCACCCTTCTTCTCTCTCTTTTTCCATTGCAACGAAAGTTTGATTAATAATATATAAAACTTCTGTTAAAGCTGCCTCACCTTTCGTTTGAAATTTAGCACTTAATTCTGATATTCCAATCGTCAATCCTTTTTTCCATTCTTTATGTGTAACTTTTAGACGTTCTTCTTTCCGGTTATAATCCCAAATCAATTGGTCATTGAATACAATATGTTCCTTTAAATAAGCAATAATCTCTAGTGGTTTCAATTGTTTTTACTTTCCTCCTTTAATTTACTATTTTTCTTGACAGAACGGACAATTTCCTCCATCGTTTGTGCGAATTGTTCAAGTTCTTTATTTTTTGCAACTGTTGTTAATTTCGTTCCGCCGCGGCCTATAATTAATTCTGAATTATACTCATCTACAGGGTCTATTAATGAAAAATAAAAAGTATCCTCGGTTTGTTCGATTTCATGAATCACCTTGTCGCTCGCAATGACAAGCGAGTTTTCAAAAGCCATTGAACTTTTAGGCGTTTCATTTGGATTAACAAAAAGCAAAAATTGTTGCTTCCCCTGTGTTAATAAAATATTATAATCATCAATTTCTTCAGCAACTTTCATCTGTTCAGGTAAATAAAAAGATAATTCTTTTAAAGTAATATTTCGTTCTTTTACTTCAGATTCTCTCGACTTCTCTATTGCTTCAAACGTCTGTTCTACAACTTCTTCAGTCTTCATCTGGCAACCTGCTAAATAGAATAAGGCAAGGGCACCGAAAATTAATAACTTTAAGTGACGCATAACTTCCCTCCATCTTGCTTTCGACTCCTGTTTCATTTTATACAGGATACGTATAAAATTCAAAAGTTCTGATTGAAAGAAAAAACACAAAAAATAGGAATGCAGAAAAAACTACCTTTTCACTACATCACTATCTTCTGTGTCTGATTAAGATTAAACGTTTTCTTTAATTGTTTGTACAGTTGTTGCATCTAATGATCGTACTAATTTAACAATCAATTCCTTAGCTGCAGCATAATCATCTGTATGAATAATGGAAGCATGTGTATGGATATAACGCGAACAAATGCCGATGACAGCACTTGGGACGCCTTCATTTGAAATATGAACTTGTCCAGCATCCGTTCCACCTGGAGAGATAAAGTATTGATAAGGGATGTGATTAGTCTCTGCCGTATCTAAAATAAACTCTCTTAAGCCTCTATGTGTTACCATCGTTCGGTCAAAAATTCTAAGTAAAGTCCCTTGTCCTAATTGTCCAAATTGATTCTTGTCTCCTGAAGCATCGTTAGCTGGACTCGCATCTAAAGCAAAAAATAAGTCAGGGTTAATCATATTTGCTGCAGTCTGAGCTCCTCTTAAGCCGACTTCTTCCATTACATTTGCACCAGCATACAAAGTATTTGGTAATTTATCGTCCTTTACTTCTTTTAATAACTCTAACGCAAGTCCACATCCATAACGATTGTCCCAAGCCTTGGCCATAATTTTTTTAGGATTAGCCATAGGTGTAAACGGACAAATAGGTACAATCATTTGACCTGGTCGAATCCCCATATTTTCCACAGCATCTTTCTTATCATCTGCACCTACGTCTATTAACATATTTTTAATATCCATTGGTTTATTTCGTACTTCATCGCTTAATAAATGAGGTGGGATTGATCCTATTACACCTGTAATAACTTCTTTTTCAGTCACAATTTGAACACGTTGTGCTAATAATACTTGACTCCACCATCCACCAAGTGTTTGGAACTTAATCATGCCATTGTCTGTAATTGCTGTAACCATGAAGCCAACTTCATCCATATGACCCGCTACCATAATTTTCGGACTATTTTCTTCCCCATGACGTACACCAAAAATGCTACCTAAACCATCTTGAATAATTTCATCCGCATAAGGTGTCATTTGTTCTCTCATATATTCTCTCACAAGGTACTCATTACCAGGTGCACCAGGTAATTCAGTAAGCGTTTTAAACATCTTTAACGTTTCTTCTTTCATTTTATTGCCCCCTCAAATTGTTTATTTTCTACTCTATTGTAAGCCAAGACTATCCACAATGCCAATGCTATCTTTCGGTAAGCGAAAGATTAAACACGCATTATTCTACTTTTTGGAACCATTATGGTAAAATAAAGTTAGTGAATATCATGAGGAGGTTTTTTAACAATGAAATTGAAAGATTACTTACTTGGAGTAGTAACGGGAGTTGCAGCTACTTTTGCAGTCCAACAAGCGATGAATCAGCTCGTAAAATATGCTCCTGCAGATGGTGTATTAAAAGAAGTGAAGAAAGCGTTTTTACAAGAAGGGCCGATTGAAGGTTCTTGGATTGTTATGCAACCTGAACCTTATCAAAACAGTGTCATTACAATGGAAGTTTATCGTGGAGGTATTTCTAGACTGCAAAATGGACAATTGCAACAATTTGAATTTGTAGCAGACGCGAATACAGGTACGATTATTGAAGTGATTGAAAAATAAGGTTTTTTATCAAATAACGTTGGTGAAGAATTTTAGTCGATGAATAGAGGTTGACTAGAGGACTCGGCAAGAAGTCAGTATAACTGATTTTTTGACGAGTTCTTTTTTAAGGGTTATCCCAATATCCCGTTACTTTCCGTTCCAGATGGACGCGTTCCAGGGTGCGTTCAGTGAGCCGCTTCCTTCGCTCTGTCCAGTGCCCACAAGTAACGCTAAAATCCTCAAGGAGTCGGCATCTTGCTCTCCAAGCAACTAAGATGTACCGAAAAATTAAATCTAACTAAAAAACATGTTCGGAAATAAAATTTGAATCTTCAATAGCAACGAGCATTCTCACAACATTAGTAATTGACAAGTGAATTCCTTCCTAGACGCTGGTTTTCGTCGACTTTAATTCTACAGGGAGCTTCACTTGTTTTCTATTTAAACGAAAAATAAGTCCATGATTCATGGCTAATATAAAAAGGAGGCTAAAATGTAAATTGTTCATTTTAGCCTCCTTTTTAATTACTTGACAAATTGAGCTTCTACACGATAAATAGGGAAGCCTTTAGTTGAAAATTTCTCTTCATATTCAGTCATTATATTATAATCTGGCATTGCTGCATGTAAATCAAGCTGTACGTCCAACAATCGCATCCCATACGTACTCATCGAGACGAGAGAATATTCAAAAAGACCGCGATTGTCTGTTTTAAAATGAATTTGTCCTTCTTCTTTTAAGATATGTTCATACCGCTTTAAAAATGAAGGATAAGTTAATCGACGCTTGGCATGGCGTGACTTCGGCCACGGGTCTGAAAAATTTAAATAAAGTAAATCGACTTCATTTTCCTCAAACATGTCTTCCAAATCTTCTCCATTTCCACGAATAAAAGCTAAGTTAGGAGGGCACCCTACTTCAACTGCCTTTTCTACTGCCGATACAATCACATTATCAAAATGTTCAATTCCAATATAATTAATATGTGGATTTTGTAAGGCCATTCCGACAACAAATTGGCCCTTACCTGTTCCTACTTCAATATGTAAGGGTTGCTCTTTTTTAAAGAACGATTGCCACTTTCCTTTATTCGTTTCAGGTTGAAGAGAAACGAACGAAGCATGTTCCGTTAAATAATCGATTGCCCAAGGTTTATTTCTTAATCTCATCTTGTTCCTCACTTTCTGGTTGTGCAAATAATTCAGAACGAACCGTCGTCTGTGCAATAGACAATAAATAATTAGCTGCACGGAATTGAGCGGACTTCATAGGTGAACTATTTGCGATTAACTCTTGCATATATTCTTCATAGTTTTTTCGATCGACTACCTCTACATCATAGGATGCAGATGGAAAATCAATATAGCCATTTTTAGTCAGTACTACTTTTTTAATCGGTAGATGAATATCCTGTTCTAAAAATAGCTGCTGGAGTATTTTAGCAGTTCGATTCAATTCAATCATTGGACTCAACATTCGATATTCATATGTTTTATATTTTTTAGTCCAGAAACGATCGCCACTTCCAACATAGACAGCTGCATCTTCTTGATTCAACACTGTAATAGAATAACAAGCTAATGGTGTCAAAATTAATATATTAACATCCAGAGGCGCTTTTTTTATTTGTAAAATTGGTTCATAAAGAATTAGATAATGATCAGGTAATTGCTGAACAATATCTTTCAAAAACACATCTCTTTTATAATGTTGGCCAATTGTTGAAGATGCTAATAAAGTAGAACTCGCCCACTTCATTTGAAATTGATAAAGTTGCTCCTCATATACCTTCTTGAGTTGCTGAACGGTAGTCGGACGGTAATTGAGCACAGGCTGAAATTGTTGAGCAATTTCCTCATCAATTTGCTCTGCTTCTTCCTCTTCTTGTTTTTGAAATTTCTTAGTAATAGATTGTAGAAATGTTGGTTTCTTTTCTATAGCTTGTTCTACTTCTTCTATAGGATCAAAACTGTTATTTTCCCATTGAATTCGAAGCCGGTCCCACTGATATTTTTTTAACCGTAAAAACTGTGTTGTATAGTGGGATAATCCTTGTTCATATCTCGAGATATAATCGGATAATTTGATTAACTGGGCCACATTTTTCACCTCATTATATCCATAAGTATACCATGTTTTTCAGTAATAATCCCTGCATGCTTTCAGATGGATTGAGTCAAGTTTTTGTGGGTGATTATTTGATCCAGGTAAAACTCTTCAAAATATAATTAAGTTT
>JASLCF010000090.1 GCA_030146155.1 Savagea sp. | reverse complement strand
CGTTTCGGCATACGCGTTCAGCAGGGCGGACGGCAATCCTCCTCGACAGTTTAGTTGATGGAATAATATGAAAAGTAATACGCTCTTTTCAATCTCTTGAAGGAAAGACTTACGAGCATGCAACACCATTCCATCCATTCACACCGCCAAAGCATGCCTGGCACACTTACATTGTGTATTCTTGTTAAAGGTATATTCATTTAATTCGATTAAATGAATCTGCCCTTAAAAGGTGCCTAGCCATTCTATTCAGCTAATATATTCCATAAGCTAATCTCGAAAATCAGTTCTCAAGTTCAACGTAGGTTTAGAAGTTGATTTCCGTGAGGGGTTGAAATTATTTATTTAATTTCGTAAAAAAACGCTAGATGGCTAGCGTTTTTCTTCTACAGTAGTAGTGTTTTATTGGTATTCACTTTGACAACGAGGGTGATCGGAGACGTGTTTTGCGGCTCTTGTTACAATAGCTAACAGCTTTGTTAGTTGTTGGGGGTCGCCTTCAAATGCCACTTTTATATAGGGCGCAAAATCATCATTTGTAATATATCTTGGTGGAATTTCATTCAATACCATCGCAAATACATCAGCTTCGCATTTTTTACAATTACAACGCATGTTTAGTAAATGGTGATGTTGCTTGTATAACTGTTCTACCACGGATTCCATTGCGTTATGTACGATTATAACCACCTCTTCGACAGAATATTATCTCTATTATACACAAAAATGATGAAAAACAAGAAAAATTAAATTTTTAATTCTTGTTGATAACACCTCTTTTTGTTTGCTTAATATTATCTTGGCATACTAATAACAGAATGCAGAAAAAATAAAAGTGACAAATGTCATATTATCGCTTCACATTTCTATGAAATTAGGTAAAATATAAGAACAGGAGCTGATAATTAATGAAAACTGCAATACTGACAGATAGTACATCTTATTTGCCTCAAGCCACGCTCGAAGCATTTGACATATTCACCATTCCTCTCGCTGTAACGATTGATGGACAAAGTTATGACGAAGGAGTGGATATTACAACAGAAGCCTTTTATGATCTCGTACGCGGCAATGGTCCGCTTCCTAAAACGAGTCAGCCTCCTGTTGGACGTTTTGTGGAATTATTTGAAGAATTAAAACAAACGTATGATGCAGTCATCTCGATTCACTTGTCTAGTGGGATTAGCGGCACCTATGCAGGGGCTGTTCAAGCAGGTGAAATGGTGGAAGGATTGGATGTGTATCCATTTGATTCTGAAATCTCAGCCTATGTTCAAGGATTTTATGTGATTCGTGCGGCTGAACTTGCGAAAGAAGGTCTAGCACCTGAGCTCATTATTGAAGAATTAAATCAATTGAAAGAAACAGTTCGTGCTTATTTTATGGTAGACGATCTTGCGCATTTACAACGAGGCGGCCGTTTATCAGGAGCTCAAGCGTTAATTGGAAGTTTATTGCAAGTGAAGCCAATCCTTCATTTTGAAAATAAAGTCATTGTGCCTTTTGAAAAAATTCGAACACGTAAAAAAGCGATGAAGCGTATCGCAGATTTACTTGCAGCAGATGCTGAACTTTATGACTTAGATGCTTCGATTATTCATGCCAACCAGTTAAAAGAAGCAGAAGAATGGAAAGCTGAACTCGAACAACGCTTACCAAATGTCCATTTTACAATCAGTCACTTCGGTCCAGTGATAGGTACTCATTTAGGTGAGGGGTCTATGGGACTGGGTTGGTCAAAATCACGTACACAAACAAAATAAAAACGAAAGATGTCTATTGAGTAACAGTAGGCATCTTTTTAAAAAAGGAGCATGCATTTGAAATCACTCATCCCCTTATTAGCTGGGAGGCAATTGTTTGATCGACATCTCTCAAAAGAACAACGAAAGCTATTACCTACGATTCCTGCTATCCAAGCTATCCCCGGAATTTCCACATCATCCACACGCTTTGGTGGACAACGCTTCACTTGTAATCGATGTTACACGAGTCATCCCCATCATTTCCATTCCTTTCAGTGTAAAACTTGTCAACAACTGTGTACGTATTGTGTGAATTGTATTCAGATGAAACGGGTATCCACATGTGGACAACTTTACCATTTACCCCCACTTCCTTTTCAAACTCCTTCTCATTACTTTTATGATTGGCAAGGTCAATATTCTGATGAGCAACAACAGGCTGTAGACGAGCTGCTGCATGCTATTCAACACAATACGCCTCATTTAATTCATGCGGTTTGTGGTTCGGGAAAAACAGAAATGATGTTTGCCGGAATTCATGCTTACCTTCAAAACCATCAACAAGTCGCTGTCGCTTCTCCAAGAACAGATGTTATTTTAGAACTCGCCCCTCGTTTTCAACAGGTTTTTCAACATATTCCCATGCAAGTTTTATATGGCGGTTCAGCAGACCGTGATCAACCTTTCTCACATGGCATTACGCTGACCACTACCCATCAATTATTCAAATTTAAACATGCTTTTGATGCTATTTTTGTTGATGAAGCGGATGCTTTTCCCTATCATTTTGACAAAACATTGCAGCAAGCTGTTCAACAAGCAGTGAAGCCGAATGCCCCTGTTCATGCCATTACGGCTACTCCAAATCGTCAATTACTCCAAACGTATGCCTCTCGTTCAGTTATTGCTATACGCTATCACGGTTATTTATTACCTACTCCTCGTTTTCAAGCCATTTGGTCGTATGAGAAAAAGATTGCGAAAGGTCAACTCCCTCCAGTCGTTGAACGTTGGATTGTGGAAAAAATAAAAGCTAGGCAACCTTTTTTATTATTTGTCTATTCCATCGCTGCGATGAAGAAAATTGAACCAGCTCTTCAAGCATTGCATGAGTCGATTCGGATTGTGCATGCTGCGTCTGATGAACGCAAAGAGTTGGTTCAACAATTAAGGGAAGGCAAACGCGTGGGCTTGGCGACGACAACGATTTTAGAAAGAGGGGTAACTTTGAAGAATATTCAAGTGGCTGTATTAGGAGCAGATCAAGCCATTTTTACGAAAGAAGCACTGGTTCAAATTGGTGGACGAGTGGGAAGAAATAGTGAGTATCCAGCAGGTGATTTTATTTTATTTCACGCGGGACGAACGGAAGCGATGTTAGCTTGTTCTCGTGAAATTAAGCAATTGAATGAACGGGCCATGACGACAACTACTTATCAAAAAAGGAGAGAAGCCGATGCATTGTATCCTCTGTCAGACTGATTTGCCTGCCGTGCCTTCTTGGAAATACGTCTTTGGGCAGGACGAACAGTTGTTATGCACAAGTTGTCAACAAGGGTGGGCGGCTTCGCGTCAATTGATGGAGACGTCTCTCCCTCTGATTGAAAAAGTGACGACAATTTATTGTTATAATTCCTTCATGAAAGACGTGATATACTTGTATAAAGGGCTCGGACATGTCGCAATTGCACGTCTTTTTGCAGAGGATGTTCGGCAATTGCAGCAGACAAAACGGTTGATTGTACCTATTCCTACACATGTGGATAGGCAACTGAATAATGGATTTTGTCACACTGAGCAATTGTTAATTGAAGCGCATATGCCTTATCTTTATGCACTTCGGAAAAATCAAACGGTTCAAATGAGTCAGTTGAATCGAAAGGAACGGTTGCAGCAACGAAGATGGTTGGAAGTGGTCGGCAATGTAGAGCATCCGTTTGTTACGTTAGTTGATGATATTGTGACGACGGGTACAACTCTTCAATTTGGGGCTGAAGCGTTGTTACGTCAAGGTGTGGCGTCGGTTGAAGCGTTTGTGTTGTGTCGTACGAAATGAGGAGGGAGAGAATGGAATTGGCAGAAATTCAAGAATGTCCAAGTTGTGGTCAGATTTTTAATTACAATGGCTTACGCGATGTATGTGCAAATTGTTATCAAAAAGAAGAGAAACAATTTGAAGAAGTGTATCGTTTTATGCGTCGTCGAGAGAATCGTGCAGCGACGATGGAGCAGATTGAAGAACAGATTGGTGTACAGAAAGATTTGATTCAGAAGTGGGTGCGTAAGGGGCGGTTGCAGCCGGCACAATTTCCGAATTTAGGGTATCCTTGTGATCGTTGTGGGGCGTTGACGCAGACGGGTAAGTTGTGTGATCGTTGTAAGTCTGAGATTGAGAGTGAGTTGAATCAGATTCAGGCGGCGGAGGAGTTGCGTGAGGCGTTTAATGCGGATGGTCAGGGGACGTATCATAGGAAGCGTTAGGGGAGTCGTTGCTGAGGAGTCAGCAGCGGCTTTTTGTTTCTTGAAAATCAATTGGCAAGTTCAGCGTGGGTTTGGAAGTTGCTTTCCGTTCACGTCTTCGCGTTCAGCAGGGCGGACGGCAATTCTCCTCGACAGGTTTGTGTTGGTTATGACTAAGTTTAGTTGTCTGCGGGGCATCGCCTGATCCGCTTCATCCTGCCTGAGTCGATGCCTTCACTCCAAGCAAGGTGTTGGCTTATAAATGTTGTGAAGATGAAGTAGCACCTGTTC
>JASLCF010000081.1 GCA_030146155.1 Savagea sp. | reverse complement strand
GAATGTCTACACGAATACTTGCATAGCCATGTCCTGCAAAATAAGGATGACGTAAAGAGTCACGTAAAGCTGTGAACTCATTTTTACGATAAGGAATATATTCTAAGATAGCGGGTACTGGATTTTCTTTTGCGTCTTTTGGAATCCACATTTTTGCGGATAAACGCGTACCATCTTTCATTGGAATCCAAATATTGTTGATTTCTTCAATTTCTCTTGGTAAATCTGTGCGAACGATACGGTCCGACTCTCTGACGTTAAAAACCATTGCCTATTCCTCCTATTGTAACGGCTTATTGCCATAATCTTGTTTCAACCAGCGAAGTAGTGAAACGATCAATAATAAGTAGATAAAGAAAATTGGGATGGCGACAAGTACAGCTGACGTTTGTACGACACGTAAACCGCCGACAAGTAATAAGGCAATCGCAATCGCTGCCATTAATACGCCCCAAACCATACGGTGCCATTTCGCAGGATCTTCTCCTACTGGTAATTCTTTCGTTGCGATGGCTGCTAAAATGTAAGTCGCAGAGTCCATCGAAGTCGATAGGAAAATAACTCCTAATACTACGAAGAATGGTAAAACAATTGCTGATAATGGTAGTGATTTTAAAATACTAACCACTGCTGCAGGTCCGCCACTTTCATTTAAAATTTCAGATACAGCGACTTTTCCTGTTAACTCTAAATCCATTGTGTAGCCACCTAGTACGCCGAAGTACATCCAAGCGCCTAGTGAACCCCATAACATAATATGAACAATCAGTTGTTTAATCGTACGCCCTTTTGAAATACGAGCGACGAACAAGCCGACAAATGGTGCAGTTGCTGCGAACCATGCCCAGTAGAAGACCGTCCATCCTTGTGGGAAGCCACCTTTAGAAATAGGGTCTGTATAGAAACTCATCATGGCAAAGTTTTGCAACATTAAACCGAAACTATTCGAGAAGTAAGATAAGATGAATAAAGTCGGTCCTGCTAAGAAAATAAATGCAGCTAATGCTAATGCTAAGTAGACGTTAATATCCGCAAGACGCTTGATTCCTTTTTGTAAGCCTAAGTAAGCACTTGCAGAATAAATAATAGTAATGACGATCATAATCGTTGCGCTTAACATTAATGATTCTTGAATGTTTAAAATATCCCCGATTACTGCGGATACCATTGGAACACCGAGACCTAAAGAAGTTCCAAGTCCGCCGACTAAACTCCAAATGACTAAGATGTCAATTAATTTTGCTACCCATCCCTCAGAATACTTACCAAGTGCTCCGCCTAAAGCGACACTCATTTTTAAAGAAGGTTGTTTCTTAACATAATACGAATAAGCGATGACAACTGTTGGGAATGCGTAGAGTGCCCACGCAGAAATTCCCCAGTGGAATAAGCCATATGTGACTGCCCACTCTGCAGCTTCCGCTGTTTTTCCTTCTACTCCAAATGGAGGTCCTAAATAGTAATAGATCGGTTCCATCATTGACCAGAACATGATGCTTGTTCCCATGCCTGCAGTGAAGAGCATTGCGCCCCAACTGAAAGTAGAGAATTCTGGTTTGCCTTGACCTAATTGAATTTTTCCATACTTACCGAATGCTAACCAAATTAATAAGATGAAAAGTGTGACTGTTAAAAATTGAAATGCCCAGTCCATGTTATACGTAATGCCTGTCATGATACTGTCTAGTTTTGGTTCCGCGTTTTCGCGTTGCCAGACTAGTAAAACGGTTACAAATAAAATAACAACAATAGATGACCAAAAAACGGTCTTATCGATTTTACTCTTTGACATAAATGCACCCCTTAATATTTAATCGTGTATATAATATAATCATGATTAAATATTTTGTCAATTTATTTTTTTAAGGTATACTAAAATAAAAATCAAGGAGTTTGCTATGGATAATAAAATGATTAAGAAGCGTCGGATGTGGGGTTATTTCATAGATGCGACGGTTTCTATTATTCAAGAAGAGGGCTTCCAAGCAGTGACGATTCGGGAAGTGGCTCAACGTGCCGGCTACAATAGTGCGACGATGTATAACTATTTTGGCGACCTTTCTCATCTCCAGTTTTTTGCTTCCATGAAGTTGATGAATCCATATGTGCTAGCGGTCAGTCAGTCGATTGCGAATGAAGAGGATGCGTTAGAGAAGTATCGGATTTCTTGGGATGTTTTTTGTCGTTTTTCTACGAAGCAGCCGGAGTTGTTTCATGCGGTGTTTATTATGGATTTGGGGGAGCATCCGGATGCGTTGATTTCGGAGTATTATGAGATGTTTCCGGCGGATTTGATTGAGGTGCCGGAAGAGTTGAAGGTTGTGTTGTTTAAGCGGAATATTATGAATCGGGGTTCGTCGATGTTGCAGGATGTTGTGCGGGCTGGGAAGATGACTGAGGCTGAGGCGGATCAGGTGAATTATATGACGATTATGATGTGGAAGGGGATGTTGACGGATTTGTTGTATAATCGGTCGACGGATACGCCTGAGGAGGCTTATGAGAAGTTGATGTTGCATATTGATGTGGTGTTGTCTTCTTTTCGTGAGGGTGTGCGGTAGTTTTTGTTTTGGAAGGTTTGGAGTTTTGGGCTGGCACTGGTTGGGGTGCTGGTCTTTTTTTTGTTGGGATAGGTGTGTTGGCTTTGTGTTGGCTTTTTATGTAGTGAAAAAGTAAAAGTATCATCAATGAGTTGCTTTACGTTTCAGACTTGTGCTTTCCTGAGGGCGTTTCGTTTTGCCTCCTCGTCAGGTGCTATTGGCTTGGATTTAGTGTCGTTATCC
>JASLCF010000065.1 GCA_030146155.1 Savagea sp. | reverse complement strand
TCCATCAAAAAGGGCCCCGTCAATTCATAGGCGAAGATCAAATGGAATTTGCTACAATCATTTATCCTAAATAATAGAAAAAACAACTGAGTACATCGGTTGTTTTTTCTATGCAATCCATTCACAATACCAACAGCAATCCTGTATACTGATTAAAAAGGAGTGTTAACATGTATCACATCATTTGTGGACCATCGGCAGCTGGTAGTTTAAAACACGCCCTTCGGAAAGAAAAACAAACAATCATCGAGATGCCAGTCAATTACGCGCACGGACCGCTCACTGATTTATTTCAACCTAACGGACCAACGAATTATTTTAACTGGCTTCGGCAAAGGTTTGAAGAAGGCTATGATTTTCAAAAAGAAGACGAATCACAATTCAAACAAGCCGTCGCCCAACTTCAAACGATCCCAAAAGGCGAACAAGTCATCCTTTGGACAGCTAATAATGCCAATGAACAAACCGGCTTACGACTTCACCTTTCACTGTTACGACAGCCTCTTCAACTTTATGTAGTGAATCTATCGGATGTCTTAGCTTCACATGGTATTCGACAAAGTGGTGAATGCTCACCTGACCAATTGTTACATCTCTTTCAACAAGAACATGATTTACTGAACGACACCTTAAGAAAAACACTTGCCAAAGAAGGTGAAGACATCCTTCAACGCACAGAACCCGTAAGAATTTGGTCCAACCAACAACTTGAATTCCGTCAAGAAGATGCACATGATGCTTTCATTGTGGCCTGTGCAAAACGCCTTCAAGCAGAACAGCCGCAAGAACCATGGCTGTTACTCGCCCGTTTGATTGGTGATGTACTCGGACATGCTGAAGATTCACTAACTGATAGCTGGGTAAATTATCGGATTCGGACACTGATTCAAAAAGGAATATTCAAGAAAAAAGGCAGTTCGCGTTGGTACCTTATTCGCCTGACACAACAAGAAATTGGAGATGAAGACCATTGATTACATATCCTACCCTAACAAAAGGCATGACCATTGGCGTCACCGCAACCTCATCAGGTGTCCCCGACGAATTACATCCCCTCCTCCACTCGGCATTTGCAGCGATGGAGAAACGAGGCTATGCGATTCAAGCGGACGATACAGTTTGGACTCAAAACAATGCCAAATCAGCACCAGCCAAGCATCGTGCAAAAAGATTCAACGACATGATGCAAAATCCTGACATTGACCTCATGATTCCTCCGTGGGGCGGTGAGTTACTCATTGAATGTTTGGAATGGCTCGATTTTGAAATGATGCAACCCAAATGGGTGCTTGGTTATTCGGATACGAGCACACTCCTTCTCGCGATCACATTGAAAACGGGTATCGCGACAGCTCACGGAACCAATCTCATTGATTTGAGAGGAACAGAAATAGACGACACGACGGCGATGTGGGAAACTGTTTGTTCGACTGCCTTGCATGCAAGCAACACACAAGTGGCTTCTACACATTTCCAAAAAGAATGGCGACATGATGCCCCCTCTCCTTGTGTCTTTCATTTGACAGAGCCGACGCAGTGGAAAGCTATCCCAACTCAACAAATCACAATGGAAGGAAGACTACTAGGTGGTTGTATCGACACCATCCGTCATCTAATTGGGACACCTTTTGGAGAAGTAGATGTATTTAAACAAACTCATCTCTCAGGTGAACCCATTGTTTGGTATCTCGAAAATTGTGAACTGACAACTCCTGATTTACGTCGATCACTCGTGCAAATGAAGTACGCAGGTTGGTTCAATGACTGTGCGGGTATTTTATTCGGTCGCAGTGCAACAAACACGCCAGTCGACAACTATACCGCTACTATGGTTTATGAAGAGTTGGCTGAAGAACTTCATATTCCTATTCTATATGACATCGATTGTGGGCATATGCCTCCTCAACTCACTTTTATCAATGGAGCATATGTTCATGTAGAAGCCGAAAATGGACGTGGGACAGTCACTCAAACGTTTCGTCCCTAGAATCTTCCATTCTCATTGTCTTCAATACTTTAGATGAGGTGTGAAGTGTTAAAAAATGGAGGAATGAAAATGGAGACAATTGACAATTATTTGAAATTATTCGAACAACGACCTGCCCTATTTAACCAAGATGAGCACGTTAAACTCATCTTAGACAGAGCGATTTTAGAAGAATACGCAAAGGTTTTTCAACTCGGATTAATCTATGAGTCCAAGTACTTCTGGGTCATCAATGATTTAGTAGAAGAGGGTTCTAGACGTTTCCCCTATACACGTATGATTCACAAAGCGAACTCAAATGGCGTCGTTATTATTCCTAAAATGGGCAAAGACATTGTTTTCTTACGCCAGTTTCGACATGGGACACGTCAAATTGAAATCGAATTACCTCGAGGTTTTGCTGAAGAAAATCAAACGAAGGAAGATAATGCAGCTCAAGAAATATTTGAAGAAATTGGCACACAAGCTCGACATCTCCAGTACTTAGGTGAAATGGTAAGTGATTCAGCTCTCACTAATGGACCTGTCCATATTTTTCTCTGTGAAATTGAAACGATTGGAGAATTACAAGCTGAGGAAGGTATCCAAGCTACTCAATTACTTACTTTAGATGAGGCGATTCAATGGATTCAACAGAATCGAATTAGAGATGGTTTTTCGATTTGTGCGCTCATGAAATTGTTAGCTCATCAAAAGGAGGATGAACATGTATATTGATGCGATTGATCCTGTCAGAACATCTCAATCCCAACATTCTTTAGAAAAGTGTATTCAATACGGTATTCAAGGGGAGACTACCCTACTCAAAACACTACTAGAGGGTAGAAAACCTACACTTACTCAAACACAAATTATCGATTCAAGAGTCATTCACAACATTATGGAATCAGAGGACAAGCAACGAGCAGCCTTTCTAGACTTAATCAGTAACAATCAAATTCAAGTAGCCATGTATCCTAATTTGAGAGAAAACAAAACACTGAGTCTAACCAATTATTTTTTGCAAACCTTACAAAAAGGCTTAAAAGCAGATGAAAGTTTTCATCATTACTCCTCTCTTCATTTTATGCAAGAATTAGAAGATGATGTTCGAAAAGCATTTCAAAAAAATATGATCGATGCAATTACCCATAACCATTATCACTTTCATGTAGATGGCGTACCGAAAGAGCAATCAGAATATATGCAGCTTTTTGTTCATCACTTATCCCTTTTAGATTTTGAATTACGCGGTAATTTTGTGCCTATGGGACCTTTTCGAAAGGATTTTGACAGCCTTGTAAAAGAAGGATGTCAATTTTTCATAGACAGTCCCAAACTAGATGAAGATGTTCACTTACTTTGTCGTTCGATTTTGAAAAGTAATCATTTCTCAAATACACGCTCAATTTATTACGACTTCCTTGAAAAATATGCAGACGCGTCAGAACAATCTAAAGAACTTGTCAAACAATTAATTGACATTTCGTACAATGAGTCGGTTGCTTCAGCACTCCCTAGTCATGACTGTTCGCTCAGCATTTATCAACACTTCCAAGGGCTTATTGAACATGCCGAAAGAGGAAGCGGTCCACTCACAAAAGAAGAGATTTTACTCATCTCTCGTAAAGAGGATCATTACTTTACTTGGGAATCAATCCAAGCGTTTTTTTACGAAGTCAATCGCATACAACAAGAAAAAAATTGGAGTCGCTTAGAGGCAATTACACATTATCAAAAGCAATTTTCCATCCATAAACCGATTATGAAAGTAGCGAAATATTTAACACTAGGTCTTGCTCCAAGCATTATTCCATTTGGAGGCGCAATAGCAGACCCTATCATTGAAGTCTTTTCAAAGAGCGCTGAACTTGTTGTCGGTGATGCGTTAGGAGATGCTTTAAAAAGACCTTCCATTCAAGATGTGACAGCAGAATTAGCCTATATGAAAGAACAGAAAGTCATCGCAGAAAAAGCTTATTCATTTACCCTGCTGACAAAATCAATTTAAAAAGTGGACAGGCCATGGCTCTGTCCACTTTTCGTATGCTTATCCTATGAGATGTTCCTCTTCACTACTCAGTTCGATTAAGCTTGAATAAATCCCAAGAACAATCATAAATAACACAGGGAAGACAGTGAGTAACCAATAAGAAGTGAAGTCAAATAATAATGATAACGGCAAAGGTAACAAAATAATGAGATTCGCGTACAACAAACGATTCTTTGATTTTCTTGTCGTATACTGAATTTCTCCACAATATGGACAAATCATTTGATTAGATCATGTAAATGATTGTCTGATTGTTTGTTTCCACGACCAGCGATTCAAACAATGCGCACAGATTGGCATACGCTTACCTCCTTTTCAACTTCATTCCTGTAGTCAAACCGTTTTTTCCACTCGTTGCTTATGCTCGACATACCCAATCAAGCGGTCGATGAGCAAAAATATCAGGGCAAACAATCCTCCCAGTAGCGTTACTGGATGCATCAACACAGCGAGTAATGAAAATGTTGGAAAAGGATTCGATTCAAAAAAGAGCGCATAAGGTACAATAAAGGCCATCCCCAAAAGTACGTGATAAAGAAGAGAATGAAGCCACTGCAACTTCTCTCTCCGCTGACTCATCACTTCAGCAAGGACAGAACAAAGGGTTCCGTAAATGAAGATAATCGGCACGACATAAATCGTCAAGCCTAAAATCAGCCCGAACCCCTCCCCTTCCGCTAACGGATGACCCCAAGCCATTCTTTCATACAAGAAGAGACTGGCAATCGCAAGTAAAGATGTAAAAAAAGCTGCTAATACCTTTCTTCCTAACAACTTAGCCACCTTCTTTCTTTAATG
>JASLCF010000062.1 GCA_030146155.1 Savagea sp. | reverse complement strand
AAAAAAATAGGAATTCCTCGTTAGGTGAGGCTCCTGTATGAAGATATGCTACTGCCCAGAAACGTCCAAAGACGCCAACGGGTCAGCAGGAACCATCGAGTTAAGGTGGTTTTTAATGTAGCTGTAGAAGAAATATTCTTCGACTATGTCATACAGTGCTAAAGCTCTACGATGGAGGCATGACATACTGCCAAATGACTTTTTTGTGTTGCTCACTTTATTTGAGTTGACCTTTATTTCATGACGTAGACAGCATCCTTCATTCGTATGAGTGAGGGGTGCTTTTTTAATTTGAATGGTGGAGGTGGTTGGATGGATAGTCCAAGTTGTAGGTTTCACTTATTTTATATTATCGGAATATTCGGACTTATTATTGTTCAGGATCCATTCAACCTGTCGTGTGTTGAATAGATCGATTGAGGAGGGAAACACATGACTAAATCATTTAAAAAAGAAACAACAGGCGTACTGATGAATCGTCATTTCATTGCTATTCCTGTTGACTACACAGCAGATCAAGCTGTCCAACATGTACGAAATAATGTTGAAAACAAAACAAATATTCACTATTTATATATCGTAAACGATGAAAAGCAATTACAAGGTGTACTTTCTTTACGTGAAGTTCTAGCTGCTCCAGCAGAAGTTCCTGTACAAGCTATTATGCAAAAGAAAGTCGTTTCATTTCCGACAGATCTTGACCAAGAAAAAGCAGCACAAATCTTTCAAGACGAAGACTTTGTAACTGTTCCTGTTGTCAATTCACAACATCGATTAGTTGGTGTTGTCCATGTAGAAGATATTTTAGATGTAATGGAACAAGAAGCAACAGAAGATTTTCACAAAATGGCACCCGTTGCTACTTTGCATGAAAATTTAATTGAAGCAAAAATCACAACACTTTATCGTAAAAGAATTGTTTGGTTAGTTTTATTAGTCTTTATGAATGTATTTTCTGGTGCTGGAATTGCTTATTTTGAAGATGTCATCGAAGCCAATCTCGCATTAGTATTCTTTTTACCTTTACTCGTTGATAGTGGCGGAAACGCTGGTTCACAAGCTTCTACATTAGTTATTCGAGCAATGGCTATTGGAGAAGTCCGGATGAAGGATTGGATGAAAATGTTTACAAAAGAGATTTCAGTTTCCATTTTACTTGGAGTGACGATGGCTGCTGCAGTAGCTAGTGTTGGAATTTTCCGCGGTGGACCTGAAATTGCTTTGGTTGTTGCATTAACAATGGTCGCTGTTGTCATTGTGGGTAGTTTAATTGGAATGAGCTTGCCATTTATCTTTAGAAAATTAAACCTAGACCCTGCAACTGCAAGTGCACCGTTAATTACTTCAATTGCAGATATTGTTGGAGTACTCATTTACTTCTCTATTGCTAGTGCAGTGCTCACATTATAAGATGAAATGATTATGTAATGACACTTCTATCTTATAGGAGTGTCATTCTTTATGCGGAATAAGAGGAGGGATAAGATGACACATAGTGTAATGCTTTTCAAACTAGTTTATGCGCTCATTCTCGGTTTTTTTATTGGCATGGATAGACAATTGAAACATAAACCATTAGGTATGAAGACATCAATGATTATTAGCGTAGCCAGTACACTGATTACCATTGTGTCCATTCAATCCTTTCTATTATATGCAACACCGACTTTTAGAAACATGGATCCTATGCGTTTAACTGCTCAAATCATTAGTGGAGTAGGGTTTTTAGGAGCTGGAGTTATTTTAAGAAGAACAAATGATGTGATTTCTGGACTGACGAGCGCCGCACTTATTTGGTCTGCCTCTGGAGTAGGTATTGCAGTTGGAGTTGGATTATATCTTGAAGCAACAGTAGCTGTAGCCTTATTTATTTTAGCCGTTAATCTCATTCCATTAGGTGTGAAGAAGTGGGGACCTGCTAAATTACGAGAAAGAGAAATAGCCATTCAAATTTTTATGGCTCCTCATGTTAAAATGACCGAATTATTACTTGCCATAGAAGGCAAAACAACCAGTTTAACAAGTCATATGGTAGAAGAACTCACTGTTAGGAAAATGAAAATTAAAGACATAGCAAACGGAGAACAACAAATCTCTTTAGTACTCTCTGCTCCGGACACTCAATTTACAAGTGAAATTTACTATATGTTCAAAAAGATTGAAGGCGTCCAACGAATTGAAATTGAGCGACTTTAAAATGAGGTGATGATTCATGAAATTAACGATCCGTCATTGGCAAGAATACAGCTTTTACCTTACCCACTACTTGTCTGAAAATCTACCTGCATTTGATTATGATTTTGACCAACTCCCTGTACATTATCAAGTTCAATTTTTCCAAGAACTAACGAGTGACAGACGCCAATTATTTTACCAACGTGTGAATCCTTTTCAGTTCTCTTCACTCTTTTCAAAGTTGTCTCCTCCGCAACAATTGTTAATTGTTAGCGAATTAGAAGATCACTATGTAATGCAACTATTCAAAGCTTGTCGCGTAGATGATTTGGTCGACTTATTTGAAGAAGTTGCTTCTGATGACAAAGAACGATTGGCTTCCCTTGTCAAAGAAAAGAAGTTGAAGAAGATTGAAGAGTTTCTCTCCTACGCAGAACATTCAGTCGGGTCACTTATGACAACAGAATTCGTCTCTTTCCCTAGTCATCTAAGAGTAGATGACAGCTTGCATAAAATAAGAGAACTCGCTAGTCATGCCGAGTCGATTTATTACATTTTCACTGTCAATGAAGCCGAACAACTAACTGGTGTTTTATCCCTTAGAGAGTTGCTTCAAATAAAAGATGGAACAGCATCTCTTGAAGATTACACGAAAAAGCAGCTGATTCAATTACAACCTCATATGCATAGAAAAGCAGCTTTACAATTAATCAACTCTCATCAGTTATTGTTATTACCTGTCGTTTCAGTCACTCATCAATTAATTGGGATAGTCACCATCGATGACTTATTGGTAGAAGAGCCTTTAATCACTGACAAATCTAAAGAAAAGAAAGCAAATAAACTCTTCAACTTTATTTTTAATTCTACCTTTCGAACGATTTAAAATACGTGTTTGACTTAAAACTAATGATTAAATACAAAAGAGAGTGAAACGATTTTCTTCGTCCACTCTCTTTTAATTTTAAATAAAATGTTTAATCACAGGATACTGATAAAGTTCATCATTTAAAGTTCGAACAATCCCTAAAATAGGGACGATAAAATAAACCGCTCCAAAAAAGAGCAAGAATGGGATACCAATAATTAAAAATGTGAATATCCAAGAAATTCCTAAACAAATTCCTAAAACAAAATTATAAATCATGGCTTGTAAAGATACTTTTTTTGTAAAAGGGTCCTGTGATAAAAAATAAATAAATAACGGTCCAATAAACGGTACGATAAATGCAGATAAGTGTAAAATCACTCTTTCACCTTTGTTGTCCATGTTCATCTCTCCTCCATTTGTATTTCCTTATCTTATTCTACGTTAAAACAAGCAAATAGTTTCAATTTTTCTTTATTTTTTTGAAAATTGTAAGTATACTGAATGTAGTTCGAAATTCGAAATAATAAGGAGTGGTTGAAATGGTTAAAAGTTTACCCCCTCGTTCTGAGGTTGCAGTTGAAGAAACATGGAATCTAGCTGATTTATTTGAAAGTGAGTCGACTTATCAGCAAGCGATTATTGATTTAAAAGAAAAGGTGGCAGCATTTGCTTCTTCTAAACAAGAGCAGATGAAAGATGCACAATCAGTTGTCGATGTACTTTTAGAATACGAAGAGTTACTTTCACGCTTTGTACCCATCGGTGCCTATACAAGTTTATCTTTAAGCACTGATGAAACGAACGATGAAGCTCAACTAAGAGCAAGTAAATTCTCATCTCTTGCTTCACAACTTTCTTCTCAATTATCATTTGTTTCAAGTGAGTTAAGTGCACTTGATGAAGCTGTTTTAAAAGAAGCTCAACAACTTGAGCCTTCATTAAGCGTTTATTTAGAAGAAATTATTCAATTTATTCCACATCAATTACATC
This sequence comes from Savagea sp., assembly GCA_030146155.1. GTDB lineage: Bacteria > Bacillota > Bacilli > Bacillales_A > Planococcaceae > Savagea. The sequence continues at coordinate 5,989 of JASLCF010000062.1, read as the reverse complement.
CTGAAGTGGAAAAAACATTGAAAGCTTTCGGCTCAACTTTTAATGCACCTTATGGTTTATATAATACTGCAAAGTTAGTCGATATGAAATTTGACCCATTTACTGTAAATGGTGAAGAACTACCACTCAGTTATGTTTCTTTTGAAGGGGCTTGGGACTCACATGCGGATACTGAAAAACGTCGTGCAGCCTTTAAAGCTTTCTCAGCTAAATTAAGAGATTACCAACACACAACAGCAAAAATCTATGATACACATATTCAACAAGAAAAAACAGAAGCTACACTTAGAGGCTTTGATTCAGTCATTGACTTTTTGTTATTTGACCAAAATGTTACTCGTGACATGTATAATCGTCAAATCGACGTCATCATGGAAGAACTAGCTCCGCATATGCGTAAGTATGCGCAACTGTTAAAAGAGGTACATGGCATTGACAAGATGGGATTTGCAGACCTTAAAATCCCTCTAGATCCAACTTATGAGCCAAAGATTTCAATTGAAGAATCTAAAAAGTATATTTTCGATAGTTTATCAGTTATGGGAGACGACTATACGGAGATGTTACAGCGATCTTATGATGAACGTTGGACAGATTTCGCTCAAAATGTGGGGAAATCGACAGGAGCATTCTGTTCAAGTCCATACGGCTCTCACCCATTCATCCTTATTTCTTGGACAGGAAGCATGGAGGACGTATTTGTACTTGCACATGAATTAGGGCATGCTGGTCATTTCTATACAGCTCATCAACATCAGAATTATTTCAATGCTCGCCCATCTCTTTATTTCATTGAAGCACCTTCTACAATGAATGAAATGCTGATGGCCAATCATTTACTAAAAAATTCTGATGATCCACAGTTTAAACGCTGGGTAATTTCATCCATCGTCGCAAGAACATACTACCACAACTTTGTGACTCACTTATTAGAAGCACACTATCAACGTAAAGTGTATGAAATTGTTGATGAAGGTGGCAGCGTTAATGCTAACATCTTAAATCGTTTGAAAAAAGAAACACTACAGCAGTTCTGGGGCGAAGAAATTGATATCAATGATGATGCTGCACTCACATGGATGCGTCAACCACATTACTATATGGGACTTTACCCATACACGTACAGTGCAGGTCTAACTATTTCTACAGTAGTTTCAAAACGTATTTTAAATGAAGGTGAACCTGCAGTGAATGACTGGCTTGAAGTATTAAAAGCTGGTGGAACTAAAAATCCGACTGAATTAGCTCAAATGGCTAAAGTGGATATCACTACTGACCAACCACTCAAAGAAACAGTCTCTTTCATTGGGGAATTAATTGATCAATTAATTGATTTAACAAACGAAATGAACAAATAAAATAAACGATTGAAGGATTCATCAAGAAAAGGCATGAAGTACAAGGAAACTCCTTGTCATCATGCCTTTTCTTTTGATTTCAGATTGTAGAAGGACATCTCTCACCAAAAAACCGGTTTAAATACCATGAGCGCCAGCATCACAAACATAAGTGTAATATAGAGGAATGTAGTTCTCTTCAATCTGCTATATAATTTTTTTCTAGTCATTAGTTTCGCATCATATTTCTTGAGGGGTCTCGAATAACCCGTTGCTAAAAAATATGAAAAAGCAACCATCACCCCTACTGTTAAGACAACCCAAGAGGTATGCCAAGGATAAGGACCGAACAGAATTAATAATACACCTGTTGTTACTAATAAATGGCCACCGTGCATAACAATCCAAACTGCTTTTTTAATAGGCAGTTTAAATTCTCTTTCAGTCACAGCAGTTTCTTTTTCCAACGTACGAATAACAGGAATAATAATAAATAAGGGACCGATTGCTAAAATTACCGATACAATATGCAAGAAAATGAAAAAAGAATAATACATTGAATTCCCCCGTTATCGTACATTAATTGTTTCCATTGTTTTAAACAACGATTCATCTTTCACACGTACTTCTAACTTCGCAAAACCTGGTTGTTTAAAGGTATATACTGCCTGATATTCACCGCGATCTTTCTCATTCACTTCGATTGGAATCGGTTGCTGCTCTCCCTCATGAATTAAAAACTCTACAGGCGCCTCTTTTAAAGGAACCCCTTTACGAGTTAAGTGTACGATTAATGTTTCTTCTTTCCCACTCTCTACATCATTCGTTTGGATATAAGCAGATGTATCGCTTTTTACTTCCTCCTCATACACTGCCCCTTCCCCAACTTGAATTTGTTGGACAGGCATTACGTGTAAATTACGGGCTGTTACATGAACTTGTACATGAAAAATGCCATCATGCGGAAAGGTTTCCTTCATTGAATAATGTCCTTTTCCATCGTTGGTTGCAGGAATCATCTGACTCTCTACTTTTTTTGATTCTTCCCACACTTCATAGATGACCTCCTCTGCATCTTCTATCGCTTCCCCACCTTGTGACACATAGGTATCTATCTTCACTTCTTCTCCTACTTCAACCTGTTCTGGGGTATTTAATTCTACATCTACCATCAAAGGAATATAATCTTCTCCTAAAATCTCATCTTCCCTAGAACAAGCTGTTAAAAATAAAGCAACAAAGACAACTACTATACTCCATTTCAATTTATTCAATGTTGTGCCTCCAATTCAGTATGATGTTTCTCTTCCTATAAACATGGTACGATACTATTAATTATACTTCATCTATTTCTTCATTTGTTTCACAGTTGCTTCACATCTTTTTGTGAAAATCAAACATACTATTAAAAAATACATTGGACGAGGTGTCTACTTTGAGAAAATATACGATCATGGTCATTGATGACGAACAACAAATGCGGAGTTTAATTCGTACATTTCTAGAAAAAGAAGGATATGAAGTCGTTGAGGCAACAGATGGCACTCATGCTCTTTCTTTAATGGAAAAATTTTCTCCTCAACTATTAATTGTAGATGTGATGATGCCCTATATGGATGGCTTTACCTTTGCAGGTGAGGTGAAAAAGATTTCTGATGTACCTTTGATTTTCTTATCTGCTAAAGGAGATGAATGGGATAAAGTGCAAGGATTAAAGCTAGGAGGGGATGATTATATTGTCAAACCTTTCTTACCTGGCGAACTGTTAGCACGTGTTGAATCCGTGCTGAGACGTTCTTATAATGATAAACCTTCTACGAATGTATTGAAGGTAGGTTCTATTGTAATTGATCACGAAGCACATACTGTAACGGTCGATGGTGAAGAATTAACTTTAACTTTAAAAGAATTTGGCGTATTGAATATTTTAGCTAAAAATAAAGGGAGAGTGTATTCTAGAGAACAATTGCTCCACTTAGTGTGGGGTGAAGATCATCAAAGTAGTGAACGAACTGTAGATACTCATATTAAAACGCTACGTCTCAAACTGGGCAGTGCAGGTAGCATGATTGAGACAGTTTGGGGTATCGGCTACAAGTTAGAAGGCTAATAGATATGAGAAAAATGAATTTCAGCAAAAAAATCTTACTTGTACTCATCAGTAGCATTGCATTCACTATTTTATTCTCTTTCTTTTTCCTTCATTTTTTATATTCTGAACTGTACATTAAAAGTATTGAAGAATCTATTGTCTATCAAGGAAAAAGAACTGCTTCTCACTATCATTATGGCGAATTAAGTGATGAAATTATTGAAAAAATTCAATGGTACAATATTGTTTCTGAATATGAAATTATTGCAGTAGATAATGTGGAACAATTAACGACTTTCTTTCCTTACAAAATCAACACAGAAAATTTAATCGATTCAACAGATATTGAACGGCTTGAAAAAGGGCAATATGTTATGAAAAATGGATATGTTGAAGAACTCAATCGCGAAATCATAGGAGCTGTTTTTCCTATCTTAGGCGAACAACAACTGCTTGGTTTCATCTATATCTATGTACCTCTTGCAGCTATTCAAGATGTTTTTCAACAGAGTATCCCACTCCTTTCATTTGTTGGAACGATTTTCTTTCTTGTTCTTTTTATTATTATTAATAAAGTTTGGGTCTCTTTATTTGAACCTCTTAGAGAACTTCAACAATTATCTAAAGATGTTTCTAAAGGGGATTTCTCTGGAAGAATTCATGTTGAACAACAAGATGAAGTAGGAGAATTAGCTGAGGCATTCAATTTAATGAGTCGTTCACTTGAAGAACAAGAGCAAAGGAAAAAAGAATTTACTTCTAATGTCGTACATGAAATTCGTACACCCCTCACCTATATTGGTGGGTATGCACACGCATTAGAAACAGATATTTATCGTTCACCTGAAGAAGCTAAAAACTATCTCCAAATCATTCAAAAAGAAACAGAACGTCTAAGTAAACTGATGAATGATTTAGTAGAACTGAATCACTTGCAAGAAGATATGTATCGATTAAAAAGGCAACCTACCGCTATTGCACAAGTACTCATCGATACAATCGAATTATTTACTATTCAATTACAGCAAAAAAAAATACAATTAGTGACCGAAATAGATGAAGAAATTATTTTTTCAGCAGATGAAAAACGTATACAGCAAGTTTTTTATAATACGATTGATAATGCAATTAAATATGCTTCTGAACAATCTATACTGACAATTAGCTTAGCTTATAAAAAAGGATACATCGTGTACCAAATAATTAATCAAGGTGAAATCATTTCACCTGAAGATTTAGTTCGCATTGGCGAAAGATTCTTTCGCACAGACAAAGCAAGAACAAGAACTACTGGCGGGACAGGTTTAGGTTTATCCATTGTAAAAGAAATTGTAAGATTGCATGAGGGTGAGTTTAGTATGATGAGTTCTGAAGAAAAAGGAACAGTTGTAAAAATTACATTTCCATTAGAAGAACAGGAGGAGGAGGAATGGGGACAAAAATAAAAGCATTAGGCATTCTCATTATTTTTTCTGTACTCCTTGTGGGCTGTAATCAAAAAATTGAAGAAAAAGGTCCACTCATAGAAGATTTTTCTTTTACAAGTCAACATCAAGACGCCTTTGGGACAGCCGATTTAAAAGGCAAAATCTGGGTTGCTGATTTTATTTTTACCAATTGCACAACCGTATGTCCTCCTATGACTTACGAAATGTCTCAACTTCAAAAAAGAGCGCAAGAAGAAGGCATTGATTTAGAATTCGTTTCTTTTACTGTAGACCCAGCAATCGATAGTCCGAGTGACTTGCAAACTTATATTTCTACGTTTACAGATGATGACTCGAATTGGCATGTGTTATCTGGTTATTCTCAACAAACGATTGAAGATTTTGCTTTGAAAAATTTTAGAACGATTGTATTGAAACCAAACACTTCAGATCAAGTAATTCATAGTACAAACTTTTATTTAGTCAGTCAAAATGGTAAAGTGATAGATGAATTCAATTATGTTGATCCTGCATATGCTGACCAATTATTTGCAGCTGCAAAATTGTTCGCTAAAAAAAATAAATAAAGCTTACTTGCTTTATTCGAGGTGTTCATCTTGAAACATACTTTAAACTATACGACGGTTAGTCGCACAGTTGATAAGTTGTCAAAATCTGATGCCGTTACACAACATCAACTCACTTTAACACTTGTCGCTATTCAATCTGCAGAACGACAATTTCCTTTTTCTAAAATTTTGGATGTCTCTTACAAACCTTTTTCTAATGGAAACGGTTTTCTATACATTCACACAGATGAAGGGGTTTTCTCCTTTCATACAGACGAACAGCCTACTTCATTTATAGAAGCTTATAAAAAAATTACCAAACACAATATAAAAGAGAAGAACTCGAATGAATGAGGGCACTGAAAAAGTCCCTCAGGCACAAGTGAGAGAGTACAGGAACGAATATTCGTTCCTATACTCTCTTTTTCTTCGATGCCGTTGATTTCTATTGCGGCGGACGCGTTTCGCGGGCACGGCTCCAGCCTTCTCCTTCGCTTTGCTCAGTCCGGGTGCTTCCGCTCGTGCTGTTCCCGCAGAAGTCGCCGCCTCCAATCAATCAACTGG
>JASLCF010000100.1 GCA_030146155.1 Savagea sp. | reverse complement strand
TGAACTTGCGAACTGATTTTCGTGATAAGATTGAATGCTCCATAGGCGATATAAAGTGGCCAGGCATATTTTAAATTGAGATTGATTGAATCAGATTAAAAAATATTCATTTTAAAAAAATACACACAGTGTTGGTGTGCCAGGCACGCTTTGGCGTTGTGAATAGATGGAACTGTGTTGAGTGCTTGTGTGTCTTTCTTTCACTCGATTGAAAAGACGGTATTGTTATTCATATTATTTCATTAATTAAACTGTTGCAGCTTGATTTTCACAATTTTAAAAGGGCAACACTATGCTTGGAGTGTAGGCATCGACTCAAGCAGGATGAAGCGGATCAGGCAATACCCCGCAGACGACAACACCTAGTCAAAGCCAAAACTAACCTGTCGAGGAGGATTGCCGTCCGCCCTGCTGAACGCGTATGCCGAAACGGAAAGCTATTACAAAACCAATACTTCTTTCTTCACATCATAAAATAACGTCACTAGACTTGAAGTAGAAGACTTTGACCAGTAGAGAAATGTCGCCCGCCCTGCTGAACGCATATGCCGAAACAGAAAGCAAATTAATCGACTACACCTTCCACAACAACAGGAGCCAACGACGCATAAAAATCACCAGCTACTTCATGCCTAGCTAACTGATCAACCAACTCACTCTCCTCATAACAAACCGTCCTACACTTCTCCTCCCCATCCTCCAACCAAATAATAACCGCAAAAGGCACAACCCCTCTCCACTCCAAATGAATCACCTCACCACTCCCCCTTTCTCAAAAGCCTTCAACCGAAAATCTGGCCCCTCCATCTGAAAATAAACCGCTCGCTGCATCAACCTAGAAAAATTACGATTCCCCAACTGTTGCCGCAACCCTTCCCCCGTTAAATTTGTCGTATACACATTATGCTTACCGACCCGACTATCAATCAACTCAAACAATTTAGACTGCGCCCATGAATCACCCGCTGACTTCGATTGATACTCCGCTCCAATATCATCCAACACAAGCACATCGACCCTTGCAATACTCTCTAACACCTCATTCTCACTCACCTCTGAAGATGAACGATAAGTCGCTTTAATTTTTGTTAATAATTTCGGCACAGATAAGAAAAGAGTCGACCAATGTTGCTGCAAAAGATAATCAGCATAAGCATAAGCTAAATGCGACTTCCCCACCCCATAAGAACCTGCGAATAAAAGCGTCAAAGGTTCATCCACACGAAACGACTCCGCGTAGTTCATCACTTCCTGATGCACCTTGCGTAAAGATTCCGTAGGCGGATCATAATTATCAAAAGTCGCTCGTTGTAAATCAGCATTCACTAACGATTCTTGCTGAAACAACCGTTCAAGACGATGCAATTCCCCCTGCTTTTTATAAGCCCGCATCGCTTGAATCAATTGCAGTTCTTCACAAGTACAACCTTTCTTCACTTCTTTTTTTTGCCCTTTATTCGGCCCAAATGGTAACTCAATACTAAAAACCTCAACGGACTCCCCGCAGTCACAAAGTTCCGTTCGTATCCATTCAGGTGCTACCCATACTTTTCCAGTTAACTTCTGATGAACGGCTCCAAATGATTTCATCACTACTCTCCCCTTTCACTGTCCCACGGAAATTGGTAACTCGACGCAAAAAGAGCTGGATCAACGGCGACAGGTGGAGTCAATGTCGATTGTTGATTTTTCAATAACGCACTGATGTAACGATAAGAATGCTTCACCTGATGTGCACTACTGACGAACGCTTCTTCAATCGCTCGTAACCCATACGTCTTCATATCATTTTGAATCAGTTGTTTCACTTCACCCGTTATAGGTTGTTGAATATGTTTTCTACATAAGGCAAGGACACTATTCAGTTCAGTTGTTGTTTGTAAAGAATTAATTTGTTCTTTTTCTAAAGCTTGTTTATTATTAGTGGCTTTATTTTGAAGCGGCGTTGTTTTACCGTGTCGTTTTTGTAGGGAGACGGATGATTGAGTTTCCGTTGTCGGGACTGTTTGAAGCAAAGTATATTCATTACTTGAAAATCCGCCATTCGCTCTTTTTTGTTGGGAAATTGAAAGATAGCCTAGATCAATCAATTGTTTGCGATGCGTATAGAATCGATTTTTTGAAATACCTAAATCGAGCAGGAGTAATCGTACGGAAGGAAACGCCGTAGTCCCATTGCCCGCGTAGGTAGCCAAATACCCATAAATTGCTTTTGCTTCGATACTTAATCGACGATCTTTCATCACCGCCTTCGGTAAAATGCCATAGCCTTTTGCACGAATCGATTGTTCTTTTAAATGATTTGTCATGTAACCACTCCTTTTTTTATAGTGACCTATGTCTAACCTTGAAGTTACAGGCTTTTCAAAAAAAGAGACAAATTTAAATATTAAAATAAAAAACATTGCTTCTTTTAAAAAATGCATTAAAAGAAACAATGTTTTATTCGATTCAATATTACAAATCCTACTCTAATCATTTATCACTCTTAATAAGCTCGTTCATTCATTCGCTTTTTTTACTAAAGTGACTTCAACAATTTCCGGACGATTGGCAACTCGCATCGGAATAATGGAATTACCCAGCCCGCGACTGATTACAAAGTATTGTTCATTTTCTTCATGCA
>JASLCF010000045.1 GCA_030146155.1 Savagea sp. | reverse complement strand
TGCAAACTCAACTACTTCATCAAACGCTTGAGTCATTTTCTGTTCAATTTTGTTCACGAGTTCAATTTCTGTCAACTGGTCACCCGTTCGATTTTGAATCCATTCATAGTAAGAAGCAGTCAATCCTCCTGCACTGGAAAGTACTTCTGGAATAATTAACTTTCCTAAATCCTCTAAATAAAAAGATGCTTCTTCAGTAAATGGTTGAGCGGTTACTTCAATGACTATAGAAGCTTGAATACCTTTTGCAATCTCTTTTTCGATTGGCTCTGCTAAATTAGCGGGTATTAAAACATCTGACGGCTTTTGTAACAATTCTTCATTCGTTATTACTTCATCAAATAAAGTTGTTACTGTACCAAAACTGTCTCTACGGTCTAACAAATACTCTACATCTAAACCTGATTCATCATACAACGCGCCATGAGCATCTGATATCCCTACTACCGTTGCACCAAGTTCATTCAACTGTTTAGCAACATGGCTACCCACATTACCAAATCCTAGGATGATTACTTTTAAGCCATCCATTGATAACTGTTGTTTGGCAATAGCTTGGTTGACCATACAAGTCACACCAATCGCTGTCGCTTTCTCTCTCCCTTGTAATCCACCTAAAATTGCTGGTTTACCTGAGATAAATGCCATTTCATGTGAACGTTGGAGAACATTATATTCATCTAACATCCAGGCCATTGTTTGGGCATTGGTATAAATATCTGTAGCAGGAATATCTTGCAAAGGCCCAAGCCAATCTTTGATTGCACGAATATAGCCTCTACTCAAACGCTCAAGTTCATTTGTTGATAATTCTCTTGGATCACAGACTACCGCTCCCTGCGATCCGCCAAATGGTAAATCTAATACGCCTGATTTTACAGTCATCCAAATAGCCTCTGCTTTTACTTCATCAGGATTTACATATGGAAAGAATCGGATTCCTCCTTTAAAAGGTCCTACAGCATCATTATGTTGTGCACGATAAGCTGTAAAATACTTTCTCTTCCCATCATCCATTTGAACAGGTATTCTGACTTCAATCATCCGCAAAGGATGCTGTAACAAATCAACCATTGATTCAGAATAACCTAATTTTTTTACTGATTCTTTCACAACTTCTTGTGTCATCTCAAAAAAATGATTTTGGTTTTCCATCGTTGAATCGCCTCTTTTAATTCATGATTGTATTTCAATCATTGTAACATACCTTTGCGGTGAATATGTCTGATTACTTTCTATCAGCAAAAACTTTATTAATACGTTCTAAAGCCCAGTCTAATTCTTCTTTTTTAATCACCAATGGTGGTGCAAAACGAATCACTGTATCATGTGTTTCTTTACATAGTAATCCTTCTTCTTTTAAAGCTTCACAGTAAGGACGTGCATCTTCATTTAACTCTAAACCAATGAATAATCCGCGACCACGCACTTCTTTAATTGATGGGTGCTCAATTTTTTGAAGTTCTTGTAGGAAATATTCTCCTAATTCTGCTGATTTATTATATAAATCTTCTTCTTCTAATACTTCTAATGCTGCGATAGAAACTGCACATGCTAAAGGATTTCCGCCGAATGTAGAACCATGTGAACCTGGATTAAACACACTTAAAATTTCTTCATCTGCTACTACACAAGAAATAGGGAATACTCCGCCACCTAGTGCTTTTCCTAAAATATACATATCAGGTTTTACATCTTCCCAATCTGAAGCGAATGGTTTACCCGTACGACCTAAACCAGCTTGAATTTCATCTGAAATAAAGAGTACATTATGTTTCTTACATAATTCATACGCTTTTTTGAAGTAGCCAGCAGGTGGAATATTAATTCCTGCCTCCCCTTGGATTGGCTCAATAATGAATGCCGCTGTATTTGGTGTAATCGCAGCTTCTAATGCTTCTAAGTCTCCAAATGGAACATTTTTGATACCTGGTAGTAATGGACCGAAACCACGTTGATATTCTGCTTCTGATGAAAGTGAAACCGCTGTCATTGTACGCCCGTGGAAATTTCCAAGACAACCAATAATTTCAGCTTTATTATCTTCCACACCTTTTACTTCATAAGCCCAACGTCTAGCAGCTTTAATTGCTGTTTCAACTGCTTCTGCTCCAGTGTTCATTGGTAATGCCATTTGCTTTCCTGCCAATTGACATACTTTTTCATACCAGTCACCTAATTGATCGTTGTGGAATGCACGTGATGTAATCGTTACTTTATCCGCTTGATCTTTTAACGCTTGGATAATTTTAGGATGACGGTGACCTTGGTTTAATGCTGAGTAAGCTGCTAACATATCTAAATATTCTTTACCTTCTGGATCTTTTACCCATACCCCGTTTGCTTCAGAGATAACGATTGGTAGTGGATTGTAGTTGTGTGCCCCATACTGTTGTGTTTTTTCGATAATATTGTTTGAAATAGTCATAATACCCCTCCATATGATTGTTTTTTATAGAACTGAAGACTCGTCTCAAGACGAGTCTTCAGAGTGTCTAACTTATAGTGTTTCTGATGTAGTTTTACCTTGCATGTGTAATTGTAGGTAATCTGGTCCACCAGCTTTTGAATCTGTACCAGACATGTTGAATCCACCAAATGGTTGGTAACCAACAATTGCACCAGTACATCCACGGTTAAAGTATAAGTTACCTACGTGGAAGTCTTGACGAGCTTGCTCAATATGCTCACGGTTATTTGTAATTACCGCTCCTGTTAAGCCATACTCTGTGTTGTTAGCAATTTCAAGTGCTTCATCAAATGATTTTGCTTTTGTTAAACCAACAACTGGTCCAAAGATTTCTTCTTGCATGATTACTGCGTCTGGAGCTAAGTCACCAAATACTGTTGGTGCGATAAAGTATCCTGTTGAATCGTCGCCTTTACCACCCGCAAGTAGAGTTCCTTCTTTTTTACCAATTTCAATGTAGTTCATGATTTTATCGAAAGAAGTTTGGTCAATAACTGGTCCAGCAAAGTTTGATTGATCTACAGGGTTACCGTAAGTCAATTCTTTTGTTTTCGCTACTACCATTTCTGCTACTTCATCATAAACATCTTCATGGATAACCGCTCTTGAACATGCAGAACATTTTTGTCCTGAGAATCCAAATGCTGATTTTACGATTGATTCTGCTGCTAATTCTAAGTCAGCGTTGTTATCAACAACAATCGTATCTTTACCGCCCATTTCAGCGATTACACGTTTTAACCAAATTTGTCCTTCGTTCACTACTGCTGCACGTTCGTAAATACGTTTACCTACATCACGTGAACCTGTGAATGAAATGAAGCGAGTACGTGGGTGATCAACTAAGAAATCACCGATATCACGGCTTGAACCAGGGATGAAGTTAACAACACCTGCTGGCATTCCTGCTTCTTCTAGTACTTCAACAAATTTATAAGCAACAACTGGAGTAGTTGATGCTGGTTTTAATAATACTGTGTTACCTGTAACTAATGCTGCTGCAGTTGTTCCAGCCATGATTGCGAAAGCAAAGTTCCATGGTGAGATAACTACTGCTACACCTAAAGGAATGTAATCAAAACGGTTGTACTCACCAGGACGGCTCTCTACTGGCATACCATCTTTGATACGTAACATTTGACGACCGTAGTACTCTAAGAAGTCGATTGCTTCAGCAGTATCTGCATCTGCTTCATTCCATGGTTTACCTGCTTCTTTAGTTAAAAGTGCAGAGAACTCCATTTTACGACGACGGATAATAGCCGCTGCTTTGAAAAGAACGTCAGCACGTACTGCTGGGTCAACTTTTCTCCAAGTATTGAAAGTTTCATCAGCAACTTGCATTGCTTTTTCTCCCAATTCTTGTGATGCCATAGATACTTTACCGATAACCTCTGATTTGTCAGCTGGGTTTGTAACCTCTAACTTATTATCAGTTGTGATGCGCTCACCGTTAATAATAAGTGGGTAGTCAGCACCTAAGTAGCCTTCTACTGTTTTAAGCCCTGCTAAGAAAGCTTGTTTGTTCTCTTCTACAGAGAAATCTGTGAATGGTTCGTGTTTGTATGGAATCATTTTGAATCCTCCTTTTGATTTGTATGCAAAATTAATTTGCATTTGTTACAACTTCTATATATAATAATGCAAGATATTGTTGCATATTTCAAGTATTAAATATTAATTATTTAAAAAGGGTGTGTTTTACTTGGATCAACTCAGCAAGTCCTACTACTTTCATCAATTTTCTGTCGACCATGCAAACATCGGGATTCATGCGATAGATGCTGATGGTTATACACAAATCTATAATGATAAAATGGGATTAATTGAAGGTTTAGAACCAAAAACAGTATTAAACCGAAAGATGGAAGATTTAATTTCTTTTAAGAATAGTGAGAGTACTTTACTCAAAGTTTTACAATCTGGGGAAGCGTTACATAATATTGAACAAACCTATTGGAATCAAAACGGGGATGAAATTACAACCGTTAACACGACCTTACCTCTTATTGATGAAGGTAAAATTGTCGGTGCGGTGGAGTATGCCACAGATATTTCATTTTATAAAAAACATGTACTCCAACCTTTAAAAAAACATGCCTATTCCAAAACATTTAATAAAGTCATCGCACAATCTCAAGCGATGAAAAATGTGTTAAGTCATGCCCAAAAAGCTGCAGAAGCTAGATTACCTGTTCTTCTAGTAGGTGAAACTGGAACAGGAAAAGACTTAATTGCCGAAAGAATTCACATTTCTTTAGAACCTAAAAATCATTCTTTCTTTACTTTACTTTGCCAAGTCGTAGATGAGAGATGGTTAGACCAAATCGCATTAGAACTTTCTAATAGTACAAAGATGACGTTATTTTGTGAAAGAATCGATTTACTTCCTATTCACTTACAAGATAAACTTTTGCATCTCCTCGAGCTAAACTCAGCTAAACAACATTTACTTATCGCAAGTGTGGACGATGATCCGGTTGAGTTAATTGCGAATGGAAAACTATTGAAAGAGTTATATTACTTTTTTTCAACAATTACAATTCAAATCCCACCTCTTTACGAGCGTACCGATGATATTCAACCTTTTATTCAAGCTTTCTTCGAGGAGCAGCATGAAAAATATGGTATTTCTATCCCTACGATAGACTCTAAGGTATTAGATTTAATGAATGATTATCGATGGCCAGGAAATATTCGTGAATTACAGCATCTATTAGAAGAAATTGTAACGCGGGATAAACATATTCAAGTCATTACGGATGATTTATTGCCTATACACTTCCTGATGAAACATGAGAAGGAAGAATCTGCACTCTTTGAAGTCACTCAGGATAAAAAAGAACCTAAATCGCTAGAACAATTTTTATTCGAGGCCGAAAAATACTATGTAGAGAAAGCTTTAAAAGAAAATGATCAAAATATTACAAGAGCAGCTAAAGACTTACAAATGAGTCGACAAAATTTACAGTACCGAATAAGAAAATTCAAAAAAAATGAGGAGTAGCCTAAACGCTACGCCTCATTTTTTAAATCCGGATTGGTCAATCCATTCTTCTAGTTTTTCTGCTAAAGATTGAAAGCCAACTTTATCTCTCTCGTTCACTCTCTCTTGTAGAGATTTCGTTGAGCGATAGTATTTTCTCTTTTGATAAGGAGGTCTCTTCAATGCACGCATTGATAAACTTAACTTCCCCGTTTTTTCATCAACATGAGTTACCTTCACTTTAACGATATCGCCTACTTTTACAAATTCCTCAACGTTTTTTACGAAGCCATAAGTAATTTCAGAAATATGAACCAAACCTTGAGTCTGTTCATCGAGAGAAATAAACACGCCATAGGGCTGGATACCGGTTACTTTTCCCTTAAGTATATCCCCTACTCTGTATGTTTTCACAAAGAACAGCTCCTATTTTTTTATATGCTCCAATCTAGTATAACAAACGTCTTTCACAAAACACACTATAAAGTTACTCTTACTCCTTAATGACTCACAGAACAAGAGTCAAATTAATTAAGCTTCTTTAGGTGAAGTCAAACATGACACTTGCATTTTTAAAGCAAATAATTCTATCGCTAACTGTTTACAACGAACAAGGGGAATCCACTCTAAACTTGTATCTTCATAGATCCTTTGAATTTCTGCAGCAAATCCATCCAAGTCCTGTGCATCATGAAGTGCTGCGACCACATCAACAGCTTCTAACTCATAATGTTCAGCACCAATTGAAAAAGGATCCCATTCTTGTATCATTTGAAGTGCTCGTTCATTCATTTCTCTAATTTCCATATTCTCACCTATGTTTTCATTTGTTTTTCGTCTATAATAACATATATGAAAAGGTTTACAAAGGAGAGTTTAATAATGAGAAATGATTTTACTACTGTTCACGACCGCCGTCACACACGTTCAATTAAATGGGACAAAATGAATGAGGTATACAATATTGACCACGGAGATGAAGTATTGCCGATGTGGATTGCTGATATGGACTATGCGGTCCCCGATGTAATTATTCAAGCAATGCAAGAACGTCTGCAACATCCTATCTTTGGTTATTCTTATATGTGCGAAGGCTGTAAGAAAGCACTGGTGGATTGGAATAAGCGTCATCACCAATGGACAATTGAGTCAGAGTGGATTCTCTTTCAGCATGGCGTCATTCCTGCCATCGCATCTAGTATTCAGACATTCACACAAAAAGGCGATAAAATCTTGATGACACCCCCTGTTTATCCGCCATTTTTCGGAATTCCTACAGAAAACGAAAGAGAAGTCGTCTATTCTCCACTCATTGAAAATCAGGGAACATACACGATTGATTTTGACAATTTCGAGCAACAATTAAAAAAAGGGGTAAAACTTTTCATCTTATGTAATCCGCACAATCCAGGTGGAACTGTTTGGACCATTGAAGAACTTAGGACGATTATTCAATTGTGTATCACTTATGACGTCATTATTTTATCTGATGAAATCCATAGTGATTTAGTCTTCGCTCCGCATCAACATACTCCAATTGCATCTTTACCTGAAGCAAAGGATGCAAAAATAATTACTTGTATAGCTCCAACAAAAACATTTAACTTAGCAGGAATTCAGGCAGCAACAATGATTGTTCCTTGTCCTACTATGAGAAATCAGTTGGAAAAACAAGGAGTAGAACGTGGACAGATGGAATTGAATGCACTGGCTGCAGCTGCCTATCTTGCAGCGTACAAAGAAGGTGAACCTTGGTTACTAGAACTCAAAGAAGAATTAACTAGAAATATGGAATATGTCATTCGCGAATTAAATGAACATGTGCCTGCCATTAAAGTCTCTCAACCCCAAAGTACCTATTTACTATGGCTAGATGTTCGTGGATTAAATCAAACCGAAGAAGAACTCATGCAACGCTTACTTCATGATGGAAAAGTTGCACTTGATCCAGGTTCGAAATATGGGAAAGAAGGCATTGGATTTTTACGTATGAATGTAGCCGCTCCTTTCTCACTTATTGAAGATGGTGTTCAGCGTATCATCAGAGCA
>JASLCF010000218.1 GCA_030146155.1 Savagea sp. | reverse complement strand
GAAATATGGGGGATTTCGTATTTCTCGACAATTTTGTCTGCTTGCGTGCCTTTACCAGCACCTGGCAGACCCATTAATACGATGTTCATACGTCGTACCCTCCATCTCCAGTCGACCGTAGTTAACCTACGATTCGAAAATAGTTTATTTCATAAAGCCTTTATAATGTCTCTTCACAAGTTGTGACTCCAACTGTTTCATCGTATCTAACGCAACACCAACAACGATGAGTAAACTAGTACCACCGATTTGGGCTGACTCTGGAAGGTTTCCAAATTTGATAAATACGATTGGCATAATTGCCACGACAGCAAGGAAAATCGATCCAACAAATGTTAAGCGATATAAAGTGCTTGTTAAGTAATCTTGTGTATTTTTACCTGGACGAATACCAGGAATGTATGCACCTTGCTTTTTCAAATTCTCTGCCATGTTTTCAGGATTAACCTGAACAAATGCATAGAAATAAGTAAATGCAATAATGAGCGCAACATAGATTGTTAGACCAAGTGGGTTTGTATAGTCAAATACATACGCCAGTTTTTTCGTTATGCTGTTAGGTTCAACAAATGCTAAGATTTGCTGAGGTGTCATAAAGAACGCGACCGCAAAAATAACTGGGATTACTCCGGCAGCATTTAATTTAAGTGGTAAGTGCGTCTGTTGACTTGCTAACGATTGGCCTTGACCTGTATTTCTCTTAGCATATTGAATTGGGATTTTACGAAGTGCTTCTTGTACATAAATAACAAGAACTGTTACGGCAATAATTACAAGAAGAAGAAGAACAACTAATGCAATATTAATAAATAATGCGTCACCTGCATCTTTAATCGTTGTAACATAAAGCTGTGTAACTGCACTCGGAATACCCGATGCAATACCAGAGAAGATGATGATTGAAATCCCGTTTCCGACTCCTTTAGCAGTAATTTGCTCACCTAACCATAATAGGAAAGCAGTTCCTGCCGTTAGAACAACAGCGATCACTACATAAGTAGCTACGCCTGTATCATGAAGAATCGTACCCCCAAACATCTGGTTAAAACCAAATGACATGACGATTGCTTGAATGAAAGCAAGTACAATCGTGAAGTAACGTGTAAATTGTGCTAATTTACGACGACCTACATCACCTTGCTTTGCCCATTCTGCAAATTTAGGAACAACATCCATTTGTAATAATTGTGTGATGATTGAAGCTGTGATATACGGCATAATTCCTAATGCAAAGATGGAGAAATTAGCTAGCGCTCCTCCACCAAACATGTTAATTAAACCGATAAACTGGTTGTTACTTTCTTGTAGTGCAGCTGCATCTACATAAGGTACGGTAATAAATGTACCTACTCTGAAGATGACAAGCATCAACAATGTAAAAATGATTTTAGACCTGATCTCTTTCACTCTAAAAAAGCTTGAGATTGTCTGAAACATTATACCACCTCAGTTTGACCGCCAGCATTTTCAATCGCATCTTTAGCAGATGCTGAGAATTTATGAGCTTTAACTGTTAGTTTTTTATTTAAAGAACCGTTACCAAGAATTTTAATTCCTGATTTTGCTTTGCTCACTACCCCAGTTTCGATCAGTAATTCTGGCGTTACTTCTGTGCCTTCTTCAAATCGATTTAAAGTTTCTAAGTTAACAACTGTATATTCTTTACGATTAATGTTCGTAAATCCACGTTTTGGTAAACGTTGGAATAATGGTGTTTGTCCACCTTCGAATCCTAAACGAGTACCGCCGCCTGAACGAGCATTTTGACCTTTATGACCTTTACCTGAAGTTTTCCCCCAGCCAGATCCATGTCCACGTCCTAAACGTTTGCGACCTTTACGAGAACCTGCAGATGGTTGTAGTTCATGTAATTTCATTTCGGCACCTCCTTATTCAAATTGGTAATTATTGTTCAGTCACTTCAACTAAGTGACTTACTTTTACGATCATGCCACGAATTGCAGCATTGTCGTTGTGTTCAACAGTTTGGTTGATTTTGCGAAGACCAAGTGCCTCAACTGTTTTACGTTGTACTGGGCTTGAACCGATAACGCTTTTTTTGAGTGTAACTGTTAATTTAGCCATTACCTATTCCCTCCCTTAACCTAAAAGCTCTTCTACAGATTTGCCACGTAATTTAGCAACATCCTCTGCACGCTTTAAGTTTTCTAAACCTTGAACTGTAGCGCGAACCATGTTAATTGGTGTGCTGGAACCTAATGATTTTGAAAGAATATCAGTAATTCCTGCTAATTCTAGTACCGCACGAACTGGTCCACCAGCGATAACTCCTGTACCTGAAACAGCTGGCTTGATTAATACATGCCCTGCTCCAAAACGTCCCATGATTTCATGTGGAGTTGTTCCATCAACTAATGGTACTTCGATTAAGTTCTTTTTAGCATTGTCAATCGCTTTACGAATCGCATCAGGAACTTCTTGTGCCTTTCCTGTTCCGAAACCTACACGACCGTTTTTATCACCAACAACAACGAGTGCTGTAAAGCGGAAGCGACGTCCACCTTTAACAACTTTCGCAACGCGGTTGATCGTTACTACACGTTCTTCAAATTCAGTTCTGTTCTGATCATTTTGACGCATAGATAGTGTCCCTCCCTCTTTTAAAATTGTAAACCATTTTCACGAGCTGCGTCAGCTAAAGCTTTCACACGGCCGTGGAATAAGTATCCACCGCGGTCGAAGATAACTTCTTTGATATCTTTATCGACAGCTTTTTTAGCGATTGCTGCTCCTACTAGAGCTGCAGCTTCTTTGTTTGCTTTTGATTCAGCATTGATATCTTTATCTAAAGTTGATGCACTTACAAGTGTAACACCTGTAGCGTCATCGATTAATTGTGCATAGATATGTTTGTTAGAACGGAATACGTTTAGACGTGGACGTTCAGCTGTTCCACTGATTTTTGTACGTACACGTGCATGACGCTTTTTACGAACAACGTTTTTATCTTTTTTCGTAATCATTCGTGGTCACTCCTTCCAGATGCCTTTACGCGGCATTATTTACCAGTTTTACCTTCTTTACGACGTACGTGTTCTCCAACATAGCGGATCCCTTTACCTTTATATGGCTCAGGTGGACGTACTAAACGAATGTTTGAAGCTAAAGCACCAACGCGTTCTTTGTTGTTTCCGCGGATGATTACTTTAGTATTTTCAGGAACTTCAATTTCAATTCCGTCTTCTGGTGTGAACTCAACTGGATGAGAATAACCAACGTTAAGAACTAATTTTTTGCCTTGTAACTGTGCACGGTAACCAACACCGATTAATTCTAGTGATTTTTCAAATCCTTTGCTCACTCCAACAACCATGTTATCTAAAAGAGAACGTGTTGTTCCGTGGATTGAGCGGTGTTCTTTAGACTCAGAAGGACGAACAACAGTAATTGTATTGCCTTCTTGTTCAAACTTCATATCTGTATTGAACGTATTTGTTAATTCACCTTTTGGCCCTTTAACAGTGACGAAGTTTCCTTCACCAAATGTTACTGTAACGCCTTCAGGTACCTCGATTGGACGATTTCCAATTCGTGACATTTTACTGCACCTCCATTCATTTGTTTCAAATTACCAAACGTAAGCGACGATTTCTCCGCCAACTTGTTTAGCACGAGCTTCTTTATCAGTTAAAATACCTTGTGATGTTGAAACCAATGCGATTCCTAAACCATTAAGTACTTTAGGTACTTCATTTGATTTCGCATAAACGCGAAGACCAGGTTTTGAAATACGTTTTAAACCAGTAATAACACGTTCGTTATCCTGACCATATTTTAAGAAGATTCGGATGATACCTTGTTTGTCATCTTCAACAAACTCAACATCGCGTACAAAACCTTCATTCTTTAAGATTTGTGCAATTTCTTTTTTCATGTTTGAAGCAGGTACTTCAAGCTTCTCGTGACGAACCGTGTTCGCATTACGGATGCGTGT
>JASLCF010000033.1 GCA_030146155.1 Savagea sp. | reverse complement strand
CTGCTTGATTTTCACTACTTTAAAAAGACAACACTTTGCTTGGAGTGTAGGCATCGACTCGAGCAGGATTAGCGGATCAGGCGATACCCCGCAGACGACAACAATTAATCATAGCCAACACTAACCTGTCGAGGAGGATTGCCGTCCGCCCTGCTGAAAGCGTATGCCGAAACGGAAAGCAAATTTATCGACAACACTCCATTCACAACAAATTTAAGAATCGCCGCCCGCCCTGCTGAAAGCGTATGCCGAAACGGAAAACAAATTTATCGATAACACCCCATTCACAACTACTATAAGAATCGCCGCCCGCCCTTCTGAACGCATACCCCAAAACGCAAAGCAACTTCATCGACAACACCCAAACTAAAACCACCAACGAAAAAGCCACAAAACAATCATAAACCCAAAAACCATGTTAAAATAAAACATAACAAACACCAGGAGGGAAAATATGCACGACTTAACCGTACAAGACATCATAGAAGCCTTTCACCTCGAAGTCGTCTTCGGCGAACAATGGCTAGACCGCCGCATCACAACAAGCGACCTCTCACGACCAGGACTAGAAATGGCCGGATTCTTTGACTACCACCCAAAAGAACGCGTCCAACTACTAGGAAAAAAAGAACTCACATACCTAACCACACTATCACCAGCAACAAGACAAGAACGCATGGAAAAACTAACAGACCCAATCACACCCGCATTCATACTTGCACACGGTGTAGACGCACCACAAGAACTACTCATTGAAGCCAACAAAAAACAAATACCCGTCCTCAAAACGCCACACCAAACGACACGCTTTGCAGGCATGCTCACCAACTACTTAGAAGGACAACTCGCTCCAATGACAACAGTACACGGCGTCCTCGTTGACGTCTATGGCGTAGGCGTCCTCCTCACAGGAAAAAGTGGCGTAGGAAAAAGTGAAACTGCACTCGAATTAGTCAAAAGAGGACATCGACTCGTAGCCGACGACGCCGTCGAAATTCGACAAGTCGCAAAAAACATACTCATCGGCAAAGCACCCAAAATGCTTGAACATATGCTAGAAATACGAGGCGTAGGCATCATCGACTTAATGATGCTCTTTGGTGCAAGTTCAGTCAAAGACAACAAACGCATCCTACTCGCGATTAACCTAGAAACTTGGGATGCAGACAAAGTCTATGACCGACTCGGTGTCGAAGAAGAACGTATGAAAATCATCGACTCTGAAATTACAAGATTGACTGTCCCTGTGAAACCAGGAAGAAACTTATCTGTCATCATTGAAGTAGCTGCCATGGATTACCGAATGAAAAAATTAGGCATTAATGCAGCAGAACAATTTGCAGACCGCTTAGAAAAAGCAATCTCTAAAAATGAACAAATGGAAGAAAGGAGAAGACAATGAATCTATTGAACCAATTGAACTTACTCGCTTTCAATCCCGTGCTCATAAAAATCGGTCCATTCGAAATCATGTGGTATGCCGTTTTAATTATCAGTGGGATTGGCGTGGCTTACGTAGTCGTTCAAAAAGAAATGAAAAAAAGAGGATTTCATGAAGAATTCCTCATTGATTTACTCATCTGGGCCATTCCAATCGCGATACTCAGTGCCAGATTGTATTACGTCATTTTTGAATGGGATCGATACAAAGATAATCCGATTACCGCACTCTTTATTCACCAAGGTGGGTTAGCCATTCACGGTGCATTAATCGGCTCATTTATTACAGCGTATGTATTTACCAAACGCCGCGGGGTTTCCTTTTGGAAAGTGGCAGATATCGTAGCACCGGGACTATTGATCGGACAAATTATCGGTCGTTGGGGTAACTTTATGAATCAAGAAGCCCACGGAGATGCCGTGTCAGATACATTTTTACAAAACACAATCATTCCCGATTGGATTATGAATCAAATGACAATCAATGGCGTAACCTATCATCCTACATTTTTATATGAATCGATGTGGAACTTGGTCGGACTTGTCCTCATTTTACTCGTGTTACGTCGATTGAAAGTTATGAGAAGCTCTATCTTCTTATTTTATTTAGTCTGGTATTCTGTCGGCCGCTTCTTTATTGAAGGCATGCGTACAGATAGTTTAATCATCCTGACTTTAAGAACCGCACAAGTGGTCTCTATTCTTACGATTGTAATTGCGGTGGCTATTTATGTGTACCGTAAGTTTGTCATGAAAGTAACAACGACTTATCAAGATCAATAAAGTAAAACGGCAGTGAACAACTGATGTTGAACAAGGGCAAAGGGGAAAGAAATGGGGACTTTACGAGAAGGATTAAAAGTAGGATTACTCACGACTTGGCAATTAGGGAAAGTTATTTTTCCAATTACATTATTGGTTGTGATTTTACAACATACACCGATTTTACCGTGGGTGACCACACTAGTTGAGCCAATTATGGGTTGGTTTGGCTTAAGAGGAGAAGCAGCCATTCCACTCATCTTGGGGAACTTTTTGAACTTATATGCCGGCATAGCTGGTATTTTATCATTAGAATTAACAGTAAAAGAAGTGTTTATCTTAGCAGTCATGATGAGTTTTGCGCATAACTTGTTGATAGAAACAGGAGTTGCAGCAAAGGTGGGTGTTAAGATATGGCTTATTTTAGCAGTACGAGTGGGACTTGCGGCAGTTTCTGCATTAATGATTCACTGGTTTTGGCCAGGTGGACAAGAGATTGCCCAGTACGGCTTAACACCTGAAGTCGTTGCTGAACCTGACGGATGGCTGGCCATTGTTGTGATGGGGCTACAAAAGGCATTCTTTGGCGTGTTCCAGCTAGCGTTAATTGTGATTCCATTAATGATTGCGATTCAAATACTAAGGGATTATCATTTTTTAGAGAAATTATCGCGTGCCATGAAGCCGTTAACTCGTTTTTTAGGCGTTGAATTAAATGCTTCATTGACGCTAGCAGCAGGCTTGGCATTTGGTTTAGCTTACGGGGCAGGCGTGATGATACAAGCGGTGGAAGAAGATGGAGTCAGTTATCGTGATTTAACTATTTCTTTTATCTTTTTAGTGGCTTGTCATGCGGTTGTTGAGGATACACTACTATTTGTGCCCTTAGGTATCAATGTGTTGCCTTTACTACTTATACGCGTCTTTGTAGCGCTTTTATTAGCATTCCTCGTGTCCCGTTTGTGGAAAGAGAAACCTACATTACAGAAAGGAATTGAGATGAATGGCAACTGAAATTAAAACGATTTTATTTGATTTTGATGGGACATTACTCGATACGAATGACTTGATTTTGTCTACGTTTGAATATGTGTTGAATCATTATCAACTGGGCAATTATACAAAAGAAGATTGTATTCCTTTTATTGGCCCTCCTTTAGAAGAAACGTTCGGGTCGATTGATCCTACACGAACAGCTGAGTTGATTGACGCTTATCGTACTTGGAACATTGACAGACATGACGACTATGTAAAGCCTTTTCCACAAGTCGACGAAGTCCTTTTTGAGCTCAAACGATTGGGTATTCAATTAGCGATTGTCTCCACAAAGCGAAGAGATGTCGTTGAACTCGGCTTGCAGCATTTTAAAGCGAAAGATGTGTTTGAAACGATTGTTTGCTTTGAAGATGTTTCCCGTCTAAAGCCAGATCCAGAGCCGATTCATTTAGCGATGAATCGTTTGAACGCTCAACCTGAAACCACCGTCATGGTCGGGGATAACTCGCATGATATTGAAGGAGCTCACAATGCAGGGGTTCGTTCAGTAGCCGTAGCTTGGTCTTTAAAAGGAGAAGCTTTTTTACAACAATTTAACCCGACTT
>JASLCF010000028.1 GCA_030146155.1 Savagea sp. | reverse complement strand
TGCCAGTCTGCATCGACAATGCTCAACTGTGGCGGTGTGTCCAGGTAGATACGGTCAGTCTCACCGGTAAAGGTCAAGTTGCCGATTTGTGGCACACGCTTCCAGTCGTCGAGGGTTTCGAAGTAAGTCAGCCCGTCAACGCCTTCGACATGAACCTTGCGCACGTCGCTGACGGCGAAGTAGCTGTGCAGCGCCTGGCTGATGCTCACCGGTGCGTCGCTGCGGTTGTGGCTGGTGAGGCTGACATGCAACTGGGTATCGAGACGGATGTTCAGGGTCAGTGCCACGTCATGGGGCCAACCGGGCAGGCCGCCTTCGATGTGGGGCAGGCCCAACTCAATGTGCAGGGCTTCACCTGCATCGTCGATTTCCAGCACTTCCCATTCACGGGTGCGCACCAGACCGTGGGCGGTGGCGGGCTCAGTACTGTCGCGCATGGCCTGCACGCTGTCCGGGTTGCGCGCTAGGTTGCCAAACCACGGCCAGCACACCGGCATGCCGGTGCGGATGCCATGACCTTTTTTGAATTGGGCTTTTTCATTGAGCCAGACAATCGGCGGCTCATCGCCAACCTGATAGCTGAGCACCTGCGCGCCTTGTTTGGCGACCAGTAGCTGGGCCTGGCCATGCTGAAAGTGCCAGCACTCCAGTTCGTCCAGGGTGACAGACTCAATGTGGTACATGGCAGGCTCTCTATACAGGGGCGGGTTAGCGGCGTGGCGGAACGGAACGTGTGCGGCCGCTGCCATCAATGGCAACGAAGACAAACACGGCTTCGGTGACTTTGCGCCATTCGCTGGACAGCGGGTCGTCGCTCCAGACTTCAACCATCATCTGGATCGAGCTGCGGCCGATTTCCAGTGCCTGGGTATAGAACGACAACTGCGCGCCGACGGCCACAGGTACCAGAAACGCCATGCGATCAATCGCGACGGTGGCTACTCGGCCACCCGCAACCTTGCTGGCCATTGCGGTGCCTAAATAACGTTAGTGAAATACCATCACCTTCTCCAAAATCAGGAGAAGGTGATTTTCTTTCACCAACGTTAACTCTTATAAAGCTGATATTCAGAGGTTTTGTTCCAACCTCGTTTGTGCGAAGGATGAGGTTCAAGTCATTAAGTTAATACAACATATTCATCGAGAAGTTGATCTGCTTCCATCAACTCACGTAGATATTTTTTACCACGGAATAGTCGGGATTTCACTGTACCAATTGATACTTTCATCTCTTCTGCAATTTCAATCAATGAATATTGATAGACATAAAACAATTCTATTGTTTGCGCGTAAATATCATCCAGTTCATTAATTTTACGTTGAACAATAGATTGCATATCTTCTTGCTCTATTGTCTCTCCTGGTGTCAATTCTTCACTTGCAACCAAATCTAAAATCGGAACGTCTAATGATTGTGGTTGATTCATCATATATTGACTTTGTCTCACGTTTTTACGATAACGGTCACGAAATGTATTCATTGTAATCGTCGTTAACCAAGCTTTCATTTTCTCTACAGTTTGGAGTTTGCCTTCATAACGAACGACTTTCACCCAAACATCCTGCATTAAATCTTCTGCCTCTTCTTTATTACGTGTTAATTTTAAACAAAGGTAGTATGTATATTTCCCATACTCTTCATATAATTGTTGTGTAGTAGTCATTTTGAACGCCTCCATCTTCTTCGCTTATACCCTTATTATTCACGAAAAGAAGATGACATACTATCTAACAATCTTTCATTTACATTACAGTTTTGTAATGTTCTCTTCCTCTGTCTCAATTTTTCGAATCGTCATCTTAGAAATACGACTCCTATCCATTTCATCAATTGTAAATTCATGTGAGCCATAGGTCAATGTATCGTTAGGTTCTGGTATTTGACCAAACTCTTGCATAAAGAAGCCTGCTACAGTCTCAGATTCATCCGGTAATTCTGATTGCAATAACTCCATTGCCTCTTCTAAATCAAGACGACCACTACAAATTAATGTATGCTCATCATGATAAAACACAAATTCTTCTTCAGGAATATCTGTTTCATCTTCAATATCTTGACCTATCATTTCTTCAATAATATCTTCTTGTGACACTATTCCTAATGTCCCGCCATATTCGTCTAAAATAATCGCCATATGCTTTTTATGTGCCAACATTAAGCGAAAAACAGTTTCTACACTCATGGTCTGTACAACATATAAAGGTTCACGGTCGATATACTTCTCTAATGGGTCTTCTGGATTCATCGACCACTCAATTAATTTTTTCGAGTAGAAGATACCTACTACATGGTCAATACTTTCCTCATAGACAGGATAGCGCGTATAAAAGTATTCGAGAATCGTATCCCTTGCCTCTTCATAAGTCGATTCGATAGGTAAAGCAATAACTTCTGTCCGATGCGTTTCCATCACATCAAGTACATCTTTTTCTGGAAAATCTAACACACCTTTAATTCGCTCAGTCTCCTCTTTAGCAAATGCTCCTTCTACCTCTGCTAAATCGACCATTGAACGCAAATCATCTTTAGTTAAAACCGCTTCAGTCACTTGCCCTTTTGAAATAATACGAATAAAAAGGTTCGTAAATTTCGATAATAAAAAAGTCAATGGTAAAAGCAACTTAACGAGTAGACGGATAACAGGCGCAACGAAATAAGCAACAGTGTCAGCAAATGTAGCAGCTATCGTTTTCGGTAAAACTTCTCCAAAAATAATGAGAACGATTGTTAAAATCCCTGTCAACAAACCCACAGGCCACCCTTTATCAATAGCAATCATTGTGACAATAGTTGGCATCATAATATTAGCGATATTGTTCCCTATCAAAATCGCAGTAATCATGCGATCTGGTTGTTGTAATAATTGGTCTAATTTTTGTGATGGGATGTGCCCATCATTCGCTCGGAAACGGACCTTCATTCGATTGACCGCTGTTAATGCCGTTTCACTTCCAGACAGGAAGAAGGACATCAATAAAAAAAAGCCTAATGCGATAAACAAAGCGTCTCCCCCTCATGATTCCTTTATCCGTTCTAACGGATAACGTTACCGTAATTATAGCATATTCAATCTTTTTAATTCACTTTTCATCTCTCAATAAATACAATCTGTTATAATAATAAGCATCTTACTAATTTAGGAAAGAAGGGACTTTTCATGTCACACTATGAAACGATTGACCGTTATTTTCAAGAGCATCGTGAACAACATCTAGCTGAATTAACAGAGTTTTTGGCAATAGAGAGTATCAGTGCTTTATCTGATCACAAAGAAGATATGACCAAAGCTTGTGAGTGGTTAAGTGCATCATTTAAACAGGCTGGGTTAGAACATGTATCTATTGATGAAACTTCTGGCTACCCTGTTGTCTACGGAGATTGGTTACACGCAGAAGGTGCACCTACAATTCTTGTGTATGGACATTATGATGTTCAGCCTGTTGACCCTCTCCACTTATGGGAGACGCCACCTTTTGAAGCAACAGTACGTGACAACAAACTGTATGCACGAGGAGCTAGTGACGACAAAGGACAAGTCTTCATGCATATCAAAGCTGTAGAAGCCGTATTGAAAAGCTTTGGTTCCCTGCCTGTGAATATCAAATTTATGATTGAAGGCGAAGAAGAAATAGGAAGCCCAAGTTTAGAACGCTATATTATCGAGCAAAAAGAAAAATTGAAATCAGACATTATTGTCATTTCAGACACAGGTATGGTAGGACCTGGCCAACCTGCTATTCTCTACGGATTACGAGGTCTAGCTGGGGTTCAAATCGACGTTAATGGAGCAAAAGGAGACTTACACTCTGGATTATATGGAGGTGCTGTGCAAAACGCACTTCATGCATTAGCCCATATCTTAGGTAGCTTCCGTGACGAGCATGGTACGATTCAAGTAGAAGGTTTCTACGATGACGTTCGAAAATTAACAGATGAAGAACGTGCGGCTTACGCTGCCATTCCTTTCGATTCTGAAAATGTCAAAAAGGAATTACAAGTAGATGAATTATTCGGGGAGGAAGGATTCACTTATCTCGAGCAAGTCTGGGCACGACCAACACTTGAAATCAATGGAATCTCTGGCGGATTCTCTGGTGAGGGAATCAAGACTGTCCTACCTAATGAAGCAAGTGCAAAAATTTCTTGTCGATTAGTGCCTGATCAAGAGCCTGATGAAATTGTTGCTCAACTCAAAGCACATATTGAAAAACATACACTACCAGGGGTAACTGTAACAGTTACTGAGTTTGATAAAGGTAAACCATTTATCGCTCCATTTGATCACCCTGCAATTCAAGCGGCAAGTCGCTCTTACGAAACAGTATACGGTGTAAAAACTGCTTTCACTCGTGGAGGCGGTTCTATTCCAATCGTTGCTGCTTTCGACGAAATTTTACAAGTGCCTGTCGTATTAATGGGATTTGGTTTAGACACTGAAAACTTCCATGCGCCGAATGAACATTTCCATCTAGAAAATTTCGATCAAGGGTTAAGAGTAATTGGTGACTACTATTTTGAACTAGCAAATGCATTGAAATAAATACAAAAAGGTGATGGTCAATTAGCCATCACCTTTTTACTATTTAAATATCGTTACTAATTCATCAATCGCTATACGTTCTTTTGCTTTAGGCTCAACCGCAGCATAACCAAATTGTAGCATGCTAATCACCCGTTCACCTGACTGTACACCTAAACGTTCTCTAAATTTAGGGTGATCTAAAAACGGTGGCGTCTTCCAGCAACTTCCTATTCCACGGTCCAATGCTAAAAGTTGTGCGTTTTGAATGAGTGCACTCGCTGCTCCAAAATCCTCTAAACGTTCTTTCTGACGGACATCTTCAGGAACAATCACAAAAGCTACACCGCCAATCGAACGAAATTTATGCAATTGTTTCGCTAACGTCTCTTCATCTAATTGCTTCCAGTTGGGTACAGCAAACTCCTTAATAACATCCACTAAAGTTTCATTTGCTTCTCCAGTTGCTACAATAAAACGCCAAGGATTACGATTGCCATGGTTTGGAGCCCAAGTTGCATCTTCTAAAATACGAATGATTTCTTCTTGTTGGATAGGTTGATCTGTAAAACTTTTGACAGATCTCCTTTGAATAATTGCATCTCTAACTGTTAAGTTCATGATTTTTCCCCTTTGTCTCTTTTTCTTTATTATACCGTATGGCGTATTTAATTTCTAATATATGATTTTTGTCATATTTTATCGTTTTTTATTACTTTTCAAAGTATAGTATTAAGATGAGATTAAATTCATTAAATGTAAAGTGGGGATTATGAATGAAAAGTAAAATTGCGTGGGTCATTGACAGTGTTTCCTATGTTTCAGATGAGTTTTTAGCCCATCCTGATGTCTATGTTGCACCTTTGACCATTAATTTTGGAAATGAACAATATGTAGATGGAGAAAATTTAACAACAGAAGAACTTTATCATAAAATCAATACAACAAAAGCTGTACCAACTACTTCTCAACCTTCAACGGGTAGTTTTGAAGCACTGTACAAGGAATTAGCCGCAAAAGGATATGACTGTGCAATTGCTGTTCATATTTCTAGCGAGTTAAGTGGAACGATTGCTTCATCTACAGCCGGGGCTTCGCTTGTACCCGAATTCCCTGTCCATATTATCGACTCCCTATCCATGTCTTATGGCATTAGCTACATCGTAGAGAGAGGCATACAACTTCATGAAGAAGGCAAAGCATTGGCGGATATTTTAACAGTCATGAAACGATTAGTAGGAAAATTACAGAATTATATTTTAATTGGAAAATTAGATCAACTTTACAAAGGCGGCCGTATGGGCGGTGTTCAGTATTTTTTAGGTAGTTTATTAAAAGTAAAGCCCATCGTACAAATGTCTGCAGATGGTCACCTTTTCCCTTTCGACAAAGTGCGTTCTGAAAAAAAGGCTTTTCAATATTTAGTCGATCGTGTACATGAAAAAGAAAATCAAATCCAGTCTATGTTATATATTATGCATGGGAATATTGAAAGCCGCGCAAACCAACTTAAAGAAGCAATTCTTGAAAAATCACCTCATTTAACAGTAAAAATAGGTGATATTAGTTCTACAATCGCAGTACATGCCGGCGAAGAAACTTTGGCTATTCTTTGGTTTGAAGAAGAGGGTACAGAAAGTTAACGAACAACCAGTAAATATTTCCTATTTCTATATCCGATACTATTATTTGAATAGTAAGTATCGGGTATTTTTCTGTTTGAGGTTGTCACTGAGTTTTCACAATGTTATAACTAGAGAGAGTTATTTGTAAATGAACGATAAAGGAGAGATTCGTTAATGAATCAACCAGTAGTAGAAAAGAAGAAAAGCAAGGGTAAAGTAATAGGAATCATAGGTATATTAATCGCTTTGATTATCGGTGGGGGCGTTGCAGTATTTGCTATGTTTTCTAATTCAACAAAAGCGAATTATTTCAAAGCAGAGCGAACTACATTCACACAATTGACTGAACAGTATAGCTCGTACTTCAAAGAAGAGTTGGATTTTTATCAGATGAGTCAATCTCACCCGATGACGTCTGACTTAAACTTGACACTAGAAGGTCAAGAAGATGCATTTCTTCGTATGGGTATTCCACCCGAAATGGCGAAAAATGCTCAGTTACACCTAACTTCCAACACGGATTTCAAAAAGAAACAATTAGATGCCTCATTTTCAGCTAAAATGTTTGGCATTGAGTTAAAAGATACTCTTTTTGCAATTCATGAACATGACCTCTATGTTCAATTACCATTTTTCTCAGAAATTTTAAAAATTTCCGATAAAAAAATTAACGAATTGTACAATGAAGAGAACGGAACGACAGATAATGAAGTGATTGATTTTGTCAAACTGATTGAACAACAGTCTTCGATTATGCCTGATAAAGATATGCAATATTTACAAAAAACAATCGGACAAGCCGCTTACGATAGTTTATCTGATGATGCTTTTAAAGATGAAAAAGAAAAAATTACAGTCTTTGATAATGCCATCAATACGGATAAAATAACGATGACACTGAATGGGAAACAAATTCAAACAACAGCAGTAGCGATTGCTGAAAAAATTAAAAATGATGAAAAGGTGTTTAAGATTTTCCAATCTTATATCAATACACCTATGGATACAGATAGTGGGCTCCCTAATTCATTTGAAGAATGGAAAACATCTATCGACGAACTGGTGACTGAGATGAAAGCCGAAGAACCTGACGCATCTGTTGAATCTATTATTTGGACAAACGGTGGATCAATCGTTCAACGACAACTCACATTTGAAGATAACGGTGGCTCAGCCTTCGTCGTCACTGGACAGCATACATTCGGAAAATCAAATGAGCAATTCCTCTATGAAGGATACGACAAAGAGTATCCCGAAGATAAGTTTACATTAGCAGGCAAAGTTACAGAAGAAAAAGATAAACGCACACATGTTTACACAATTTCTGGTGCAGGTGAACAACTTGCAAAAGTTCAAATGGATGAACAAATTGCAAAAGGAAAAAGAAACTTCACACGTACTGCTGACATTAATGTCCTAGGTGATACAATGCAACTTAAGTGGACAGGCGAAACAACTTATGAAAGTGATCAAATGGCTACAACTCAAAGAGTGGGATTAAATATTCCTGAAGTGGTCACTGCAGAAGATATCCAATTAGTTGTTCAATCAACAAGCAAAAAGGTGAAGTCTATTCATGTAATACCTGAAGGAACTATTAAGGATTTAGACGCCCTTTCGACTGACGAACTCGCTCTTTATTTTGAAGAGGAAATGGCTCAGTTCCAAGAAATATTCTCTTCTATCTTTGGTGGGTTGATGCCTGCTTTTGATGAAGAATGGGATGAAGATGAATGGGATTTTGAAGATGAAGATTTTGATTGGGAATTTGAAGAAGACGAAGAAGATAGTGAAGTTTAATTAAAGTGAGTGATTCATTATGAATATGCAGCAATTCAAATTATTCACCGTTCATTTATTAAAGCAAGGGAAGAAAAAGTGGCTCACGCTTTTTCTTCTTTTGCTTTTTCCTTTTTTCATCCTATTTGCTTTTTATATCACCCTTTTGAATCTGCTTCCTCAAGAACAAGATTCACCTACTTTCTTTGCAGTCGTAAATAATGATCACTCAGAAGAAACGAAAATGCTGACTCGTTTGCTTACCTCTAATCAATTACTTGAGGGGCAATTTCATTTCGATGACCTCAGTGAAGATATTGCTCAAACAGATCTCACAGAAAACCTCATTGCAGGTTACCTAGTGATTCCTACAGGCTTTACAGAGGCGATGTACAATGGCAAATCAATGGAACTCCTTGTTGTAGGGAATGACAAGCAACTTGCACAGGCCACACAGCTGTACACAATTACTGAAGTGGTCAGTCGCTATTTAAATGAAGCACAAGCCTATCTGTTATACCTCAATGAACAGATTCAACATCTTGATTGGAGTTCTTCAAAAAAGGAACACTATTTAATGGAACAATTTATGAGTACTGCGCTCTTTATTTTGAATAAAGAAGTGACAATGGATGAACAGGTAACAACGAATCAACAAGCAACTTCTCCTGTTCTTTATTTTTTAATGAATGGATTACTTGTTCTCTTGTTCATTTGGGGTTGGATGATCTATCACTTCTTTACAATTTCTTTTCAACAGCCAATTCATCAACGTCTCAGGTTACTCAATGTACAATCTCTCACGATTGATTACGCTCACTTGTTAGCGGTACTCCTCATTGTCTTACCGCTTCAAGTTGGATTACTTGGAATAAGCAGTCTTTTTTTTGACTCTATTATTTTTGAAGATTTACGTAGACTTTTCTATTTGTTTACACTTGCCTTCATGAACTGGATACTCTTGCTTAAAATAATAGAACGCTTATTGCCTTCACAATCACTTCAAATGTATAGTCACCTGCTTGTTCTTTTTATTCTATTGGCGATGAGCGGCGCTTTTTTACCTCCACATTATTTACCTGAGTGGATACAAAACATAAGCCCTGTTCTCTTCCCTTATGAAAGTTTATTATGGGCACATAAAATCGTCATTGAAGAGCGTTTAACTGCTCATTACAGTGTCAATACAACTAGCTTTTTGTTCATTTTATGTATACTCATTGTCATTCAGTTACTTCAAAGGAGGAATGTGTAATGCACCTCTCCATCCGTTTGCAACTCATAAAGAAACATTTTTTGTTTTTTATAGGTTTAATCGTTCTTCCCATCGTAGGGACGTGGCTTACTGTTCAATTGATTGCACAGCAAGAAGAATTAACAATCCCTATTGCAGTGATTGATCTTGACCAAACTCAAGAATCTAAACGACTGATTCGACAACTAAAAGAAGGCCCCTACTTTCAATTAATAGAAGTAAATGATACTCAAATTGAATCGGCTATACTGACCCAACAAATTGATAGTTCATTTACAATCCAACAAGGGTTTGAAGAACAAATAAAAAAAGGAGCGAGGGATCGTGTAATTGAAAGCTCGTACTCAAACCTTTCATTTGCCTATCCAATTGCTAAAGAAATGATTCAATCTCTTGTTCAAACGCGTGCCTTACTGTATCAGATTCATTCAGAATCAGAAGCATTGATACAACAACCCATTCTCTTGACAACGATGGAAAAAGACGTAGCAATAATTAAAGAACAACAACAATTGCTGACTGTCTCATTCAAACACGGAGCCACTCAACAGCAAACAAATACAAATATCCCTTTGCTTCTTTTTGGGTTTTTCAGCTTTTTTTCTATCATCAGTTACAGTTTACAGTTCGTTCAAGAAAATCAAGCGGGGCTTCATTTCAGATTGCCTTTCATTTATTCTTCTATTGAACGCTATTTCATCATGCAAAGTGTAATCGTGACCTCTTTGTTTGTGATCATTTATTCTATGATTGTTGCTTTTCAATATACAATCGATTACTTAATCAGTTATCTTTTTTTATGGTTGACCGCAGCTCTTACAGGCTACTTCCTGTTATTATGGAGTAAAACAACGAAACAATTTGTATCAGGAACGACTCTCCTATTGTTTGTTTTCATGAGCACATTCTTTTTACCATCACATACACTTCAACCTTGGCATCCACTTGTCGCATTTCAACAACAAACATTGGCTTTTGGATACATTGCTATTCTGATTGCCATCGGATTAGGAGGGAAATGGTTTGTTAAAAGTCGAACATCTTTTTCATCATTACCATAAAAAAGAAGTCTTACAGGATGTGAGCTTCACCATTCCAGCAGGACAAATTGTTGGTTTAGTAGGGAAAAATGGGGCTGGGAAGTCTACATTAATGCATATTCTTGCGACTTTACAGCAACCTTCTAGTGGCATCCTATCTTTTAAAAACAAATCGTATTCACACGTTAAGAAAATCAGACAACACATCGGCTTTGTTCCTCAACAACTTGCTATCTTAGAAGATTTTACAGTCGCAGAAAACATGCAGTTTTTCAATCAATTTAATCGCCCTAAAAAAAGTGAACAACAATTAAGGGAGATTTGCCAATCTGTTAGCTTAGACGCCTGGCAGCAAAATGGAAGCGAATTATCTGGCGGAATGAAAAGAAAATTAAATCTCGCTCTTACATTAATTCAATCACCTGAATTGTTACTATTAGATGAACCTACTGTTGGCATTGATTTGCGTTCAAAATTAGAAATTCAGACAGCATTGTTACACCTTTCGCAACAAGGAACAACAATTGTATTGATTTCTCATGATATGGATGAACTCACTGAAGTGACTGAGCGTATTCTACATCTTGGTGAGGATGACTATTACATGCAACAATTCGCAAAACGTGGAATCACTGTAGAAAGAATAGATCAGCTTGTAAAAGACTAAGAGGATTATTCGGCTTTAAAGAACATATTTATCCTAACAGCAGACCCCTCCAATCAAAAGGTAAACATTTGATGGGAAGGGTCTTTTACGTCTGAGCACACAGCGCTATTTTTTTGTTATTTCACGGAAAATAAGGAGAACCTTCAACTTCAACAGGATAGCCGTCTGGAACAATGAGTTGTACATACCCATACATATTGCCTAGGAAGTCGCCTCCTATGAAAACATCAGATGTCTTAGCTATATCTTTTGAATAAAGGCTGACAGGCGTCGAAATGACATCTGCTTGAACAACGGACGAACGAATGGCCATATTGAGCTCGCCCTTCTCAGTTATTTCAAATTGTATCGGTGATTTTTCGTGGTTCCAAAAAGAAGGTCGAATATAGTGTACAGTAATTACATCTGTATCTTCTTCAAGGATATGAATTGTATTTAACATCAGGACATTCTGCTTCACTTGCAAAGGTTGTTCTTCTAAAGGTAAC
>JASLCF010000206.1 GCA_030146155.1 Savagea sp. | reverse complement strand
AATTATCTTGAGTAGAACTCAACGATTAACGCTTCGTTAATTTCAGCTGATAATTCGCTACGTTCTGGTAAACGAGTGAATGTACCTTTTTTAGCTTCAGCATCGAATTCAATGTATTCAGGAACGAAGTTATTTAATTCTAAAGCTTCGTTAACTGCTGCTAAATTTTGTGAACGCTCACGTAATGAGATTTCTTGACCTGGTTTAACGCTGTATGAAGGAATATCTAAACGTTTTCCATCAACTAAAACGTGTCCGTGGTTTACTAATTGACGTGCTGCACGACGAGTACGAGCAAGACCCATTCTGTAAACTAAGTTATCTAAGCGAGTTTCAAGTAAAATCATGAAGTTCTCACCATGAATACCTTGCATTTGACCTGATTTAGTGAATAAGTTACGGAATTGACGTTCGTTTACACCGTACATAAAACGTAATTTTTGTTTTTCTTGTAATTGTTTTCCATACTCTGATAATTTAATACGTTGAGTTGGACCGTGTTGACCTGGAGCGTACGGACGCTTTTCGATTTCTTTACCTGTTCCGCTTAGTGAAATACCTAAACGACGTGAAACTTTCCATGTTGGACCTGTATAACGAGCCATAATTGACTCCTCCTCTGTTTTGGTTTTATTTGTAAAATAAAAACCAGATGTACGCACTTTAACCGCAATTCTAACTTATTGATCCTTCGTTCGAGCAGCCATCGAATTACGTGAATCATCACCTTGAAAAAGGATTAGAATTGGTAGTTGAAAGAATACAACTGCTGCTTATTATTTTACACAAAGAATATCATAACATAATAGAAAAAAACGCGCAATATCAAACAGGGTATAACTAAAAAGAATTCAAGGTTATATATAGTAATTATAGGCTATTTGTATTATAATATAAAATACACGATTAAGAGATGAAAAGTGGTGGAAAAATAGTGACTGAAAAATTAAAAAAGATGGATATAATGGATGGATTGGACCGTTTTATGAATATTGCAGTGCTAGATTCCACTTTAGAGATATGGGACGAAAGTATTGCTAAAATTTTTAATTATTTTTTGAAGTGACTCATATGTGTAATTTTATACGTTTCGGAGACTACTTAATACCTACATCTAAAAAGAATAAAATGAGATCACCAATGATTGATACAAGTTCTTCTCAATCTGAAGAAGAAATGATTACAAAGTGGTTGAATCAAGAAGATTTATCCAATGAACAACAATTATTTTTGTATTTTGAAGATGAGATGACAGGGGTTCTTCTCTTTCAAGAAACTGATCTATGGAAAGAGTTTATGGAACAACCAGAATACGAGATTTTTATAAAAAGATTGGGTTCTTTATTTAAAACATATGCTAAGTTTTATCAACTTTCAAAAAGTGAATCTGATTTTAGAAAACTATATAAAATTACTCGTAAAATTAATTCTACCAATGAAAGTATCCGT
This sequence comes from Savagea sp., assembly GCA_030146155.1. GTDB lineage: Bacteria > Bacillota > Bacilli > Bacillales_A > Planococcaceae > Savagea. The sequence goes on along the minus strand of JASLCF010000206.1, from coordinate 19,300 downwards.
ATTTTAGATTTAGTAACGAATTATTTTGACGAGCATTTTCCTTTTGCAAAACTTCAAATTCTATTATCTCATGAGCAAAAGGATGCAGCAGAAAAAAACAAGTTACTATTGAAGCTTTCCTCACAGAAGAGATTTCTATTGAAGAGGATGACGATACACAACAGATTATTATTAATGTGCCCATGAATGGCAAACAAGGAATTTACGGTATTTTACAATTCACGACATCTTCTAATTATCAATTTCTTGAAACCGAACAAGAACACATTAAAATGATTGCTCATTCTGCTGGAAACTCATTAGAAAATGCCAGTTTATATAATCAATCAACCCGTCTAGTAGCAGACCTACAATTAGTAAATGAAGTATCAAGAAGATTGAATGACAATTTAGAGTTTGACGAGATGATTAATTTTTTACAGAAACAAGTCATTGCTGCTTTTCGTCCAAAGGAATATGCTTTTGTTTTTATACGTGAGGGAAAACTTCATGTCCTTAATCAAAGTTCAGGCTACTTTGATACAATAGAAGGGACAGACTTACTGTACCGTATGAGTCAAAATATTATTGAAACAAAGGAATCTATTTTTGAAATAGGTAGTAAAGAAGATAAATATAATACTTCTCTTTATCAATCAATTGTAGCAATGCCAATTGTAAATCAAAGTCAAATCCATGGGTTTATTTTGCTAGTACATAAAGACAAATACGCTTTTTCGTTTGAAGATTTTAAGTTATTACATTCAATTATCGGACATGCTTCCCTTGCAATTTCAAATATCTTATTAAGGGAACAACTACAAAACTTGGTTGATCGCGATAGTCTCACAAAGCTATACTCCAGAAGGTTTGGTGATAAAGCCATCGAACACTCCCTACAGACTGGTGAGCAAGGAGTTTTACTCATTCTAGATATAGATGATTTTAAGGCAGTGAATGATACATTTGGTCATGTTGTAGGTGATACAGTACTTTTGCAAGTAGCTAAAATTGTTCAAAAGATTGTGGGCAACAATGGGGTGGCGAAGAAATTACAATACTCTTACCAGGACATGCATTAACAGAAGGGATTTAGTATGCTAAAAACATTTTGAAAGAAATACCTAGATATACAAATCCGCAAGTGACCGTCTCAATGGGTGTGATGTAATGGACGACTCCAAATGAATATACAGCAAAAGAATTATTTACCTATACAGATGATGCGCTATACCGTGCAAAATCAAGCGGTAAAAATCAATATATTATTTATGAGCAATAAGAAAAGCGGACTTTATCAATCGAGATAAGTCTGCTTTTTTAGTAAAAATTTAAAATTGTTCCTTTAAAAATAGCACCATTCATCAATTGATTGTATTTGAGATAGAAAAAAATGTATAGAAATGATAAAGTATTAAATAAGATAATCGTTTAATGAAACCATTATGAAGAGGTGAGCCTATTTGGGCAAATATATCGTTTTACTTATCATATTAGTAATTACTATATTCCTTGTAGTTTATTTGTTTAGAAAAAAACATCGCAATGAATTAATTGCATTAGAAAAAATTAAACTTCAAGTGCAACATGAACCGATATTTGAAGAGTTAACAAAAGTGAAACAATTGAATATGACAGGTGAGACAGAAGAGAAATTTGAACGTTGGCGAAGTGAATGGACGGAAGTAGTAGATGTACTGATGCCTAAAATAGACTCTTTACTATTCGATGCTGAAGAAGTGATAGAACGTGTTGGATACCGTAAAATTGTAGATATTGAAAATGAAATTAATGAAATACTCACTTTTGCAGAAGAAACTAAAAATAATATTTTAGAGGAATTAGAAGAACTAATTGGCAGTGAAGAAAAAAACCGAATTGAGATGGAGCAACTTAAGGCTAAATTCAGATTAGGTAAACAACAATTACTAGCAAAACCTTATCAATTTGGCGAGGCGTTACAGCCTTTAGAGTATAGAACTCAAGAGCTAGCTCCTGCATTTGAAGAATTTGATGAATTAACCAAAGACGGTAACTATTTAACAGCAAGAGAAAAAGTATTACTAGTCACTGCAGAAGCGAATGAGTTATTTGAGCAAATTGAAGTCATTCCAGCGTTGTTAGAAGATATTCAGAAAAATATTCCAAAAGAAATCAAAGAGATTCGTTATGGTGCAAAAGATTTAGAGTTAGACGGCTATTCTTTTGAACATTTATCGATTCTGAGCAAACTTACTCAAATCGAGGAAAAATTAGCTTTTCATGAAGAACAAATCGCTCTTTTACAAGTTGAAGGAATTGCGGATGAAATCAAAGTGTTTGAATCAACCATCGAGGAAATTTATGATGCCCTAGAAGCAGAAGTAAAAGCGAAACAAAAGGTGCTAGAGATTATGCAACCTATTCAGTCGAAAGTTGATGATGTTATCAAAGAAACAAAAAGAGCTGTTGAAGAAGTAGAATTCATTCAAAACAGTTACCAATTGAGTAGCGAAGAAGCACAAAAAGTGCATTCACATTACACTCGCTTACTCGAGTTAAAAGAGCAACTAGAGACGTGCGTAGAGAAGAGTGAAGGTGAATTTGTAGCTTATTCGTCACTTCAAAGTGAATTAGAGCAAATTGATGCTGAGGTTGATCAACATGAATTGGCAGTAGTAGCTTTTATTAAACAAATTAATAATTTAAGAGAAGAAGAGATTCAAATTAGAGTCGCGTTAGAAAGAATTTCAAAAAGGTTACAATATGCTGAGAGACAATTAAGACGCAGTAACTTACCTGGTATTCCCGAAGATTTAGTCGCTCGTATTGAAGAAGTCGATGAACATATTTATGTTGCGGAGCAGAGTTTAACTGGAGCCCCGATTAATATCCCTTCTTCGGAGAAACTTACTGAAATCGCTAGTCATTCACTAGAAGAAATCGAAGAAAGAATTTCAACAACGATTGAAAATGTAAAATTAATAGAAGCGATTATTCAATATGGGAATAGATATCGTCTTCAAAATGAGGAATTACATACTCGTTTATTAGAAGCAGAGGAGTCCTTTAGTCAATTTAGATATGCTAAAGCATTAGAGGAGGCTGGAACTGCCGTCGAAGAAGCAGAGCCAGGAGCAATTAAGAAAATAGAAATGATGTTACAAACTACATCGAATTAAAAATCGTCGAGAGGTTTACTCAGTTACTGGGTAAGTGACAAGCTTTCGTCTGACAGAAGAAATGTGTTACAATTTCTTAATCAGATGAAGTTTTTCCCTCTTCGACGTTTTATTATGGAAGATGACAAAAAAGGAGTTAATTATGTACTATTTTGACCACAGCGCAACAAGTCCCACTCACCCAGAAGTTCTTCAGTCATACCTTACAATTACAGAAAGATATTTTGCAAACCCAGCTTCTATTCATAAGTTAGGTGTAGCGTCCTCCCGTTTATTAGTTCAGGCTAAACAACAAATCAAAGAATTGTTTGATATTCCAACAGCAAATGGAGAAGTCATTTTTACATCTGGTGGTACAGAATCAAATAACCTTGCTATTTTTGGACTAGCTTATGCGAACCAACAAAAAGGGAAATCTCTGATTACTTCAAAAATTGAACACCCTTCCGTTTTAGAGTGTTTTAAAAGATTGGAAACACAAGGTTTTTCTGTCACTTACTTAGATGTAGATCAAGAAGGTAAAGTCGACTTAGAACAATTAAAAAAAGCCTTATCCAAAGATACTACACTCGTTTCAATTATGCATGTCAATAATGAAGTGGGAACGATACAACCTCTTACACAGATTAAACAACTCATTCAAGCTCATTCGACTGCAATCTTTCATGTAGACGCAGTTCAAAGTTATGGTAAGTTACCTGTTAGCCTTGATGCAAAAAATGCGGATGTTATTTCAATTTCAGGACATAAAATCAATGCATTGAGAGGGAGTGGTGCACTGATTATGAGACATCGATACCCACTTACTCCTCACATGTTAGGTGGGGGCCAAGAATCAGGTCTTCGAAGTGGAACGGTTGCAGTGAATTTAGCGGCTAGTTTAGCAAAAGCGATGAGATTAGCAAAGGTAAACGAGGAGCATGCACAATATCGAAAATGGAAACAAGCAATTGTGACAGCTGTTGAAAAAATGTCTGCACTCGAAATAGTTGGAGATAAAGCAGGTGCCCCGCATATCATTTCTATTGCAATGCCAAAGATTAGGGGAGAGGTCGCAATCAATTTTCTCCAAGATAGAGAAATTATTGTCTCTACTTCTAGTGCTTGTAGCTCTACGCAACAATCAACCAGTCATGTCATTGAACATATTCAATTGTCACGTCATCTACAAAACGGAGTGATTAGAATAAGTTTTGGCATGGGAAATACCGACCAACAAATTGAAGCATTAATCAAAGGATTAAATGAATTAAATGAATTTATTAGTAAGGAGTTAAGCAAATGAAATGGAATGAATTGTTAGTCAGATACGGTGAGTTAACACTCAAAGGGAAAAATAGAAATCGTTTTATTCAACGATTAAAAAAGAATATTAAATTTCAAATTAAAGACTTGCAGACTGTAACTATCCATGCTGAAAGAGACCGCATGTTTATTCGTGCAACAGATGCAGATGAAATTGATGTGGTTATTGAACGATTACAGCATGTATTTGGAATTCATTCGTATAGTCCAATTGCTCATTGTGAAAAAGGATTAGAAGAAATCAAAGCACTAGTTACTATGCTTTTATCTCAAGAAGATTTGAAAGGGAAATCCTTTAAAGTTGAGTCTAAAAGAGCGGATAAGAGTTATCCATTGACTTCTCAACAAATCCAACAAGAAATAGGGGGGCATACGTTAACACAATTCCCTGAACTGACCGTTAAAATGAGACAACCCGATTTAACCTTGCAAGTCGATATTCGTCATGATGCTGCGTATATTTCTCATAAAGTATACCGAGGCTTAGGAGGTTTACCTGTTGGTACAAGTGGTAAATCATTAGTCATGCTTTCTGGTGGCATTGATAGTCCTGTCGCGAGTTATTTAATGTTAAAAAGAGGCGTAGCTTTGGAAGCTGTGCATTTTGCTAGCCCGCCTTATACGAGTGACTTAGCGAAAGAAAAAGTACTAGACTTGGCAGAATCATTAAGTAGGTTTGGTCCTCAGGTAAAAGTTCACGTCATTCCTTTTACAAAAATTCAAGAACAAATTAATGAACGCGTCCCAGAAAATTTATCCATGACAACGACTCGTCGCTTTATGCTAGCAATAGCTGATAAAGTAAGAGAAGAACAAGATTTATTGGGGATTGTAACAGGAGAAAGTTTAGGTCAAGTAGCTAGCCAAACGTTAGAAAGTATGACGGCGATTAATAATGTGACAAATACACCGGTCATTCGTCCTTTAGTAACTTATGATAAGCTAGAAATTATTGAAATCGCTGAAAAAATTGGGACTTACGAAGTTTCAATACGTCCTTATGAAGATTGTTGTACGATTTTTACTCCGGCCCGTCCTAAAACAAAGCCACGTGTCGATCAGGTAGAAAAATTTGAGCAAAATATGGATTTTGAAGCATTAGTAGAAGAAGCTGTAGCAAATAGAGAAATTGTAATTCCAGGCAATCGAAATAAAGCAGAATTTGATGATATTTTATAAAGGAGTGGAACAATGAATATTAAAAGAATAGTTGCCATTATCGCAGTAATTACCTTGATTTTAGTATCAGTAGGTGTCAATTTTTTCTCAATTATATTCACCAAAGATGTATCTTCACTAATGGATAAAATCCAAGAAGAAACGAATCAAAATGTAGGAACAACAATTGTTGAAAAAGGAGATACGGAAAATAAAATTGCCTTATTAAGCCTAGACGGAGCCATACAAGATACGGGAGCTGCGGGTATAGGGTTAAGTGGTGCAGGTTATAATCATCAGTTTATGTTGGAACAATTGAAAAAGATAAAAGAAGATGACACGGTTAAAGGGATTGTTTTTGAAGTCAATTCGCCTGGTGGTGGTGTGATTGAATCCGATGAAATCTATACACTGTTGAAAGAAATCCAAGCAGAAAGAGAGATTCCATATTACGTAGTGATGGGGAATATGGCTGCTTCAGGTGGATATTATATCAGTGCACCCGCAGATCAAATTTTTGTCAGCAGAGAGACAATTACAGGTTCACTTGGTGTGATTATGCAAAGCCTTAACTATTCAAAACTAGCCGAAAAGGTAGGGATTTCATTTAACACAATTAAGTCAGGTGAATTTAAAGATATGATGAGTCCTAATCGTGAAATGACTGATGCAGAGCGTGCGATGCTACAAGATATGCTAAATGATTCTTATGAACGTTTCGTAGAGATCATTGCAGATGGAAGAAATATGTCAACTGAACAAGTGAAGAAAATTGCAGATGGACGTATTATGAATGGCCGTCAAGCGATTGAAGCGAAGTTAGCAGATCAATTCGGTAAGACAGAAGATGCAATTGAAATGATGAAAGAAGAATTGGCAATTGAGCGCCCACATATCTTTAAGTATGAACAACCTAGTTGGACAATGTCTTTATTTGGATTTAAAGCCAAACAATGGTTGGGTCAAGATATTGAAACACAATTATTAACAAAGTTATTAACAGAAAATAGTGCACCACGTATGATGTACATTTATGGAGAACAATAGGAGGGATGAATATGGAAACTTCAACAGTTAACCAGCAAACCTACCACTTGAAGTATGCAGGATTTTGGATTCGTTTTTGGGCGTACTTAGTTGATTTAATCGTGGTATCTTCATTAGGAATGTTAGTCATCAATCCTGTGTTTAGAGCAATGCATTGGGAAATTTCAAATCCAATCTTCTTATTGTTCACTCCTTATAAGATCACAATGCTCTTTGTTTTATTTATTTACTTTTTGTTGATGACTAAATTCTTTAATCAGACATTAGGAAAAATGATTTTTGGAATTCGAGTACAATCCGCTACAGGAGAATCACTCACATGGAGTCAGTTAGTATTTAGAGAAGTGATTGGTAGGTTTCTTTCGAAATTTTTGTATATCCCTTATTTGACAGTCATATTTATGCCTAAAAAAGAAGCGCTACATGACTATTTTGCTGATACGTTTGTAGTTCATGAAGCGGTATATGAACAAGAAAGACCCCCGTTAATCAATGAGCCCACTTTTTTGGAGCCTTTGATTGAACAGTAGTAAGGAGGAAATAAGGATGAGAACCCCAGTTGAACAGGTTTTTAGTTGGTTGGACGAGCGTGCAAAAAACTTAGAGGGCGTTGACTATTTAGAGCAATTTATTCAGTCACTTCAAGAGATTGAAGAATCTGATATTGGCCCTGTTTTTCAAGACTTATCGAAGGAACAGTTGAGAAAAGTGTATCAATTTATTTTGATAAAAGGTCTGAAAGGAAGTACTCAACCCAATCATCAATTAACTCCTGATGCTATTGGATTGTTAATGAGTTACTTAGTTGAGAAGTATACGAAGAAGCAACAAGAAGTTGTCGTAGCTGATTTAGCAAATGGTACAGGTAATTTATTATTTACAGTGATGAACCACCTTGGTTCTAAAATAACGAAAGCCTATGCAGTTGAAATTGATGAACTGTTAATTCGACTGAGTACACAAATGAATCATTTTTTACAACTTCCTATAGACACTTTTATACAGGACAGTTTAAAACCTTTATTTATTGAGCCAGTTGATGTAATGATTGGTGATTTACCTGTCGGTTATTATCCAGATGATGAAAATGGATTAAATTTTCACTTAATGCCAAAGGAAGGTCATGCATTCGCTCATCATTTATTTATTGAACAGAGCGTAAACTACTTGAAAGAAGATGGATTAGGGATATTCATTGTTCCTAACCACTTATTTTCTTCTGCTCAATCTGCAAGCTTACATCCTTATTTTAAAAAAGAAGCTTCGATTTTAGCATTGTTTCAACTGCCAACAAATCTATTTAAAAGTGAGCAACATGCAAAAAGTGTATTGGTAGTCAAAAAAGGAAAAAATAATGGAGAAGTTCTTTTAGCAGCAGTTCCAGATATGTCAAACGAACAGGCAATGGCTGAGTTTTTTGCAAAGGTAAATGCTAGTTTATAGTCAGAAAAAGGACATAAAAAAAGTGAATCTCAGGAGAGATTCACTTTTTTGTTTTATTCTTGTGTTGAACGAACTACAAGTACATCACATTTTGATGAACGAACGATATTTTCAGAAACGCTACCGATGAGGAAACGTTCTACTTTGTTTAAACCTGTAGCTCCACAAACGATTAAATCTGCTTCTACTTTTTTAGACAGGTCACGTGGAATCATTGTTTTTGGGTTACCGTATTCTACATGGACTTGTACGTTTTCAATACCATTCTCTTTCGCTTCATTCGAATAGTCGCCTAAAATATCTTCAGCGAATTTTTGTGCACGTTCAGCAATAGAACGATCATAAGCCTCTACAGCTGCATATGAGCGAGTATCAATAACGTTAGCAAGGTGAATAGTAGCCCCTGCATTTTGTTTAGCAATTTCAATTGCTTTATGAAATGCTTGTTTCGCTTCTGGTGAACCGTCTACTGCAACTAAGATGTGTGAATAACTCATTCCAATCACTCCAATTTAATATTTTTACTTTCTTTTATTGTATACTTAAATAGCAAGAAATACAAAAGTAAATTCGACAAATTCACGAATGTTTTGAAAAAACTGACAATGTAAAAGTGGAAAGTAAATTGTTTTCATAGAAGAGACTAGGAAAGTCGTGACTCAATCTAAAAAATGCTATAATGAACACTAACAAGAAAGAGGAGGGGATTCATGATGGAACTTTCATATCATGGACATTCGATTGTAAAAATTAAAACAGAGACTTTTGAATTACTGATTGATCCTTTTATTTCAGGCAATCCACTGACAGATTTAAAAGTGGGTGAACAGAATCCTTCTTATATTTTATTGACGCACGGACATAATGATCATGTAGGGGACACAGTTGAAATCGCAAAACGTTCAGGAGCAAAAGTCATCGCACCAAATGAGTTAGCGAATTATTTAGCTACTTTAGGTATAGAGACGATAGGAATGAATATTGGAGGACAAGCTTCCTTCGAGTTTGGAATGGTAAAATATACACAAGCTTTCCATAGTTCTTCTTTTGAAACAGATACAGGTGAAATTATTTATGCTGGAATGCCAGCAGGGATACTACTGACTTTGGAAGGAAAAACGATATACCATGCAGGAGATACTTCTTTATTTGGCGACATGCGATTGATTGGAGAGAGGCATGAGATAGACGTTGCTTTTCTACCGATTGGTGACCACTTTACAATGGGGCCGGAAGACGCTGCTTATGCAACGGAATTGTTAAGACCTCATCTTGTTGTGCCTGTTCACTATAATACTTTCCCACCAATACAGCAGGATCCAAATGTTTTTAAAGAGCTTGTTACTCAATGCGAAGTGACTATTTTACAACCGGGAGAAATGATAGAACGTTAAAAGACACATGAGAAGTGTGAGTAGAGAAGGTGAAAGAATGGCAACAAAACATGAACAAATATTGCGGTATATTGAAGAACTAGAAGTTGGAGATAAAATTTCAGTAAGACAAGTTGCTAAAGCTCTTTCAGTGAGTGAAGGGACGGCTTATCGTGCAATCAAAGAAGCAGAGAATCAGAAGTTGGTCAATACAATTGAGCGAGTGGGAACGATTCGTATTGAAAAGAAAAAGAAAGAGAATATTGAACGCCTTACTTTTGCTGAGGTTGTAAACATTGTGGATGGCCAAGTACTAGGGGGCAGGAGTGGGTTACACAAAACTCTAACCAAATTTGTCATCGGCGCGATGCAACTACCAGATATGGAAAAGTACATTGACGCTGGCAGCTTATTAATTGTAGGTAATCGTGAAAGAGCACACGCAAGTGCTATTCAATCGGGTGCCGCAGTATTAGTTACAGGTGGTTTTGACGCAACTGATGCGACCAAAAAATTAGCGGACCAACAAGAACTGCCGATTATCTCAACAAGTTATGATACATTTACCGTTGCAACGATGCTTAATCGTGCGATTGATGACCAATTAATTGAAAAAGAAATTCTTTTAGTAGAGGATATTTTAACCCCTGTTGAATCTACAGTTTTCTTTTATCCAACAGATCAATTAAGTTACTTTAATGATAAAAACCGTGAAAAAGCTCATTCAGGATACCCTGTTATTAATGAAAAGAACGAATGTATAGGGATTATTACATCTAGAGATGCAGCAGGGAAAAATGAGAAGCAATTGACTGTAGAAGATGTAATGTCGAAATCCCCTGTTACTGTTACTGGAAAAATGAGTGTTGCTTCGGCAGGGCATAATATGATTTGGGAGGGTGTTGATCTCACCCCTGTTGTCAATTCTAAAAATCAACTTGAAGGAATTATTAGTCGAAGAGATGTACTAAAAGCATTTCAAATGGTACAAAGACAGCCTCAACAAGGAGAAACGATTGATGATATTGTGAGAAACCAGTTGGAGGTTGTTCAAGAAGATCAACAGGCCATTGCATTTACAGTAGTGCCTCAATTGACGAACCAATTAGGGTCTTTATCGTATGGCGCATTGACAACGATACTTACAGAGTTTAGCAATCAGTTACTCAAACACCATAAGAAATCAGAAGGTGTGCCAGAGAGTGTAACGATTTACTTTATGAAACAAGTTCAACTAGGAAGCCGAGTAGTAGTTAAGGCAAGAGTGCTTCAAATGAGTCGTCGATTTGTTAAATTTGATTTTGATTTTGTTTATGAACAAGAACTTGTTGCGAAAGCTATGGTGATGTATCAATTATTTGATAAATAAAAGATGTACTATTTAAAGTACATCTTTGACGTGTTATTTTTTTAGAGGTGCTTCGTTAATTGCTGCTTCTTCATCAATAAATTGCTGATAATGTTTATACTTCTTTTGATTGACTACAATCATAAAGAGTCCGTAAGCGATAAATAAAGCACCGACTACATAAGTAACCCAGCCATCAAACAATACAAATTGATTGCCAGCGAAAAAAATAAGAACAAGACCAAGTGGAATACCTGCAAGGCTAGCATACATTTTTTTGCGAATTGGAAAAGTAGAAGCGGTATGGAATTGTTTCGTTTTTAAATAAAAATAAAAAATAGCTGATGTAAACAATCCGAATAAAAAAATTGAATTGAGTGTTTTTTCCATGAATAAGAACCCCCGATTAAGAAATTGAATATATCTATTGTAACGATTTACAGTCAAAATAGCGACTGATTACTTTTATGAGGTGAACACATGAAAAAACAAATTATTAATCAAATTGAACAATTTGATACAATCATTATTCTTCGTCATATGAGACCGGACCCAGATGCTTATGGTTCTCAAGTGGGATTAAAAGAATTAATTCAGCTGAACTACCCTGAAAAAAAGGTTCTTGCTGATGGGGTACACGATATTCATTTAGATTATTTAGCACAACAAGATCAAGTAGAAGCAACGGACTATGAAGGTGCCTTAGTCATTATTACAGATACGGGAAATACAGAACGAATTGATAGTCAACATTACCAACGTGCAGATGTGGTCATTAAGATTGATCATCATCCTAATCACGACCCTTATGGTGATTACTTATGGGTCGATACGGAGGCGAGTTCATCGTCTGAACTGATTTATCGATTATTTAAATACGGAGAGCAACAAAAAGGGTGGCAGATGAACGCTTCAATTGCTCGTTTATTGTTCGCAGGGATAGTAGGCGATACAGGAAGATTATTGTTTCCAAGTGCAACTCCTTTTACATTCCAAGTCACTACAGATTTAGTGAGCTATCCATTTGATCGTCAACAACTGTTCAACGATATGTATGAAGTCAGTCGAGATTTGTTGCATTTACAAGGCTACCTCTTTCAAAATTTTATCATGGATGATGATGGAGTGGCTTATATTAAAATTACCCAAGAGGTATTAGATGATTATAAAGTTACAACGGAACAAACCTCTCAATTGATTGGTTCTTTAGGGAATGTTGAAGGGATTCGCGCATGGGTTATTTTTGTTGAAGAACCAACAATTATTCGCGTACGCTTACGTTCGAAAGGACCTGTTATCAATGAATTAGCCGCTAAGTATGGTGGAGGAGGGCATCCATTAGCTTCTGGTGCATCGATTCGTAAATGGGAGGAAGCAGATCAATTAATAGAGGATTTGCGACAAATTTGTTTGAACAAAGCGTAAGGATAAAAGGAGGGGGCACACATCATGTTTTATTATCAGATACATACAAGAGATGATTTATTAAAAAGCGTTATTTCAATAGACGACTTAGCAACAGAATTGCATAAAAGAAACGTAAGAAAAGCGGCGATTGTAAATGAATCTTTTTATGGTGTGCCCTATTATGTACAACAAATGAAAAATCGTGGAATCCATCCTATTATTGGATTGAAAGCTACGATTTTTTTTGACGAGCAAACAGAGTGTACTGTCTTTTTATATGCTGAGAATGAGAGAGGGTATCACCAACTCTTAAAAATTTCGAGTGCTATTGAAATTCAAGAGGAGAGAAAAATACCGCTAGAATGGCTGAGTGCATATAGTGAACATATATTAATTATCCTTCCCTTTTTAGATGAGACATCTACTTCTATTCAAATGAAACGCTTAACCGAAAGTATACATGTGACTACCAAAGTTGCTGTTGGGATTTCATACGAACAACTCATTCGTCATTCAATTGATTATTTAGAAATCCAACAACAGTTAGGGCATGACGCTCCTTCTGTAGTTTTCACACAAGAAGTAAGAGTGCTTCAACGTGCACACCTCCAAGCATTACGTGTTGTGCAAGCCATAGATGAGGGAGAAATTTGGGAAAATATAAAAGTTGCTGATAATGAAGTGCTCTTATCGGAAGAAGAGATAGAAAATCTGTCAAACCAATATAGTGACTTAAAGATTGCAACAGAGCAGTTCTTTGATAGTGTGATTCCTTTTGAAATAACAACTGACGCTATAAAAATGCCAGTTTATCCAACAAAGGATGCGAATACAGAGTTAGAACAATTATGTATGACATTTTTAAAGCAACACCAGTTGGATCAAAAGAAAGACTATCAAGCAAGATTAAAAAAAGAGTTAGCGGTGATTCAAACACGTGGATTTAGTGATTATTTTCTAATTCTACATGACATTGTCCGTTTTGCTGCAAAAGAAAGAATTTCAACCGGGCCAGGGCGTGGTTCTTCGGCAGGATCACTGGTAGCTTATTGTTTAATGATTACAAAAGTAGACCCGATTGAACATGATTTATTATTTGAACGATTTTTAAATAAAGAACGTCAATCTATTCCAGATATTGATTTAGATATTGCAGACACAGGCAGACAGAAAGTGATTGAATATGTTAGAAAGAAATATGGACAAGATAAAGTGGCTCATATCGGCACATTTAGCACATTAACTTTACGTGCTGCCATTCGAGCTGTTGCTCGGACATATGCCATTTCATCCGACCAATTAGAGAGATGGATGAAAGAAATTTCACTGACAAAAAGTGAAACAGTTCAAGAACTTATGACTCGATCTACTTTGATTCAAAAAGATAGTCAGGAAGAAAAAGTAAGAGAGTTTTGGGCAGTCGTTCAATTAATTGAAGGTAGCCCAAGGGCGATTTCAACACATGCTGCGGGAATCATTGTATCGCCACAACCTATCGTTCAATCAGTACCCCTGCAACTTTCAGGAGATGGTTTACTCATGACACAGTGGCCGATGAAAGATGTAGAAGCTGCTGGACTTGTCAAAATGGATTTACTGAGCCTGAGAAATTTATCTATCATTGATCGGATTGAACGTTTAATAGGAGACCATCAACTCCCTAAACCTCTACCATTTGATGATGAGCAGGTCTTTCAACTGTTTTCAGCAGGAGACACGTTAGGCATATTTCAATTTGAATCACGTGGAATGATTGAAGCTTTACAAACGATTCGTCCGTCTAGTTTTGCAGATGTAGTTGCAACAAATGCCTTGTATAGACCAGGTCCAATGGCGCAAATACCGGTTTATGCTACCCGTAAAAAGGAACGAAATGCTGAGCCGATGCAAGATTCCAAAGGATTTCCAACTCTAAAAGAAACGTACGGTCTATTGGTCTATCAAGAACAAATGATGGAAATTATGGTAGATGTGACAGGCATGAGTTATGCGGAGGCAGATGTATGGAGAAGGAAATTAGGAAAGGCGACTCGCGAAGAGTTAAAAGAATTAGCAGGTTCTTTCGTCCAAAGAGCCATTGCACATGGCACATCTAAAGAAAATGGGTTGGCAGCCTATGTATTATTGGCGAACCACGCCTCTTATAGCTTCCCTAAAAGTCACGCGGTTGCCTACTCTATGATTTCTTATCAATTAGCTTATTATAAAGTCCATTTTCCATCTCATTTTTTTAGTGCATTATTATCTTTCACCAGCCATGATGACTGGGGATTAGTTCTTGAACAGTGTAGAAAGAGAAATATCCCTATTCTGCCTCCTTCTATTAATAAAAGCTATTTTTTTGAGACTGTAGAAGAGGGAGCGATACGCTTAGGACTTTCTAAAATAAAAAGTCTTCCCTATTCATTTGTGAAAACAGTAATCGAGGAAAGACAATCTACAGGAAAGTTTAGAAATTTTGAACAACTTATTTCTCGTTTACCGAAGAAGACATTGACTCGTACAATTGGTGAGGCTTTGGTTTATTCAGGAGCCTTAGACGATTTTACTCAAGATAGAAATGAAGGACTTGCTCTACTAGAAGGGACTTCTAAACAATTAAAATTCTCTAATTTTGGGACGTTAAAAAAGAAAAAGCCTGTTGAAACCATTACTCAACTCGAACTGTTGGAAAAAGAGAAATACTATACAGGTCTCTATTTGTCAGAGCATCCAATAGAGCTTCAAAAAAAGAAGAGCAAGGCTACTTATACAGATTTATTTTTAATCGCTCAATCTCATCTTAAAAATGTCGTTGTGCTTGGTTTAATTACTTCTAAGAAAGTAATACGTACAAAAAAAGGACAACAGATGGCATTCGTAGTCATACAAGATGAGACTGGAGAAATGAGTATTACGGTTTTTCCAAATGTTTTTCAGCACGTTGAAGAGTTACTTGTATTGCATCAAATGATTGAAGTGACTGGGCATGTAGAGGAAAGAAATCATCAGCATCAAATCATTGCAAAAAATATTTCAGTTGTAAAAGAGTAGCTACTCGATCTGAGGCTACTCTTTTTTTGAAATTAATCGGTAAGCACTTTACTAATTCATCAATATTATGTATTGTATACAAATAAGTGGTCATACCACTTTTAAGGAGTGAACATTCATGTCTAAAATGAATAAGCCAGCAAAACGTTTTTTGCGTATTGTAGAAGAAATTCGAGACATTATTGAAAATGAAAAAATAAAAGTAGGCGAAAAGATTCCTTCAGAACGAACATTAGCCGAGCAATTAGAGGTTGGTAGACCAACAATACGTGAAGCGTTAAGAAGTATGGAAATGCTAGGTTTAATTGAAACAAGACATGGGGAGGGGACATTTTTAACAGACTTCAAAAAACACCAATTAGTTGAGGTCCTATCTACTTTTGTGATGTCCAACGAACGAGCCGTGCAAGATGTTTTAGAAACAAGGAAAATACATGAACGTGAAGCAATCCGCACGATTTGTAGAGAAGCTCAGATTGCTCAATTACCTGTATGGGAAAGTTTATATACACAACTCAGTTTTGACGGTGTTATCAACCGAGAAGATTTATTGAGAGAAATGATGATTAGTACAGGGAATCGTTTGGTATTAAAAATTTGGTTCTTACTCAAACAATATAGTCCAGTCCAAATTGAAAAAGTATCTACTCCTGCAGAGTCTCAACCCATGAAAGACTTATTAAAATATTTAGCATTACAAGAAGAAATAAAAGCAATCGAAGCTTATGAAACGTGGCAACAAATTATGGAAAAGAAAGAAGGCTAGCAACATGTTAAGAGATATTTTTAAAAAGAAGTCAAAACACATCACAATTCCATCGAGAGAGCTCAAAGATGGAGTGCCTGAAGGTGTGATGACCAAATGCCCTAAATGTAAAGCTGTTCATCCTTCTACAGAACTAATGAAATGTGGAAAAATTTGCACCTGTGGTTATCATTTTGTAATGACTGCTCGAGAAAGACTTGATTATTTGTTTGATAAAGACGCATTTATTTCAATAGATGATCATTTATTGACTCAAAATCCACTTGGATTTCCGGATTATTCGGAAAAAGTGAAAAGTGACCAAGATAAAACAGGTTTAAATGAAGCGGTTTTAACCGGTACGACTACGCTTCATGGTTACCCACTTGTTGTTTCTATCATGGATTCTCATTTTAGAATGGGTTCAATGGGCTCAGTGGTAGGAGAAAAGTTAACGAGAGCTATTGAATTAGCAACTGCTGAAAGAATTCCACTTCTTATTTTCGCGGCAAGTGGTGGGGCGAGGATGCAAGAAGGAATTTTATCTTTAATGCAGATGGCTAAAACAAGCGTTGCACTTGAGCAACATGCAAGAAAAGGGTTGCTCTATATATCCATCATGACTTATCCCACAACAGGTGGTGTTTCCGCTAGTTTTGCTTCGGTTGGAGATTATAATTTTGCTGAACCAGAAGCTTTAATTGGTTTTGCAGGTCGCCGAGTAATTGAACAAACTGTCAGAGAGAAATTACCAGCTAAGTTTCAAACAGCAGAATTTTTACTAGAATGCGGTCAACTTGATGCAGTCATTCCTAGGCAAGAAATGAGAGAACAACTTGCTATCTTAATGAGATTGCATGCAGAAGGAAGTGTAAAAGAATGAAGGTATTAGAATTCGAGAAACCGATTGTTCAACTCAAAAATCAAATTAAAGAACTTGAGCAATTCACCATAGATAATGAAGTCGATTTAACATCTGAGATAGATCATTTAAAAACGCGATTACACCATTTAGAAAATGAAGTCTATGTTAACATGGACGCTTGGCAGAAAGTTCAAGTAGCAAGACATCCTGAACGACCAACGACATTGGATTATATTCAATATTTATTTACTGATTTCATGGAACTTCATGGAGATCGTTTATTTGGAGATGATGCAGCAATAGTTGCTGGAGTAGGTTTCTTTGAAGAACAACCTGTGACAATTATCGGTCATCAGCGAGGTAGAGACACAAAAGAAAATGTGAAAAGAAATTTTGGTATGCCGCACCCTGAAGGCTATCGAAAAGCATTACGTTTAATGAAACAGGCAGAGAAATTTAATCGTCCCATTATTTGCTTTATTGATACAAAAGGTGCTTATCCAGGAAGAGCTGCCGAGGAGAGAGGACAAAGTGAGGCAATTGCAAGGAATTTAGTTGAAATGGCGGGTTTAACTGTTCCCGTTATCTCTATTGTCATTGGTGAAGGGGGAAGTGGTGGAGCACTGGCTTTAGGAGTTGCGAATCGTGTATTTATGCTAGAACACTCTACGTATTCTGTTATTTCACCTGAAGGAGCGGCCTCAATCCTATGGAAAGATGCTAGCCTAGCTCAACAAGCGGCTGAGGCGATGAAAATAACAGCACCCGATTTATTTGAAATGCATATTATTGATGATGTAATCCCTGAAGTGTTAGGCGGAGCGCACCGCAATATAGTTCAACAGTCTCATGAAATACAAAATACAATACGAAAGTCATTAAACGTGTTAAACTCAATGAGTAAAGAAGAATTAGTGACTGATCGTTACCAGAAATTTAGAGCGATGGGTCAGTTTCTTGAATAATTGATAAAGTGAGTGACCAAACATGAAAAAAATTGCAGTTTTAACAAGCGGTGGAGATGCACCAGGCATGAATGCTGCAGTTCGTGCAGTCGTAAGAAAAGCGATATACGAAGAACTTGAAGTAATGGGAATTTACCAAGGGTTTGATGGGTTAATAAAAGGCGATATGAAACCTCTAGAGTTGGGTTCTGTTGGAGACATTATTCAAAGAGGAGGAACCATTTTACGTTCTGCACGAAGCCCAGAATTCAGAACGGTAGAAGGTAGAGAGGCCGGTCTGCAACAATTAAATAAACACGGGATAGATGGCGTTGTAGTGATTGGCGGCGACGGATCATTCAGAGGGGCATTTGAATTATCAAAATTAGGCATTCCAGTTGCTTGTGTGCCTGCAACCATTGACAATGATATTGCGGGTACTCAATTTACTATTGGTTTTGACACGGCTCTAAATACAGTGATTGAGGCTATTGATAAAATTCGAGATACAGCAAGTTCTCATGAACGTACATTTATTGTTGAAGTCATGGGTAGGGATGCAGGAGATTTAGCCTTGTGGGCTGGTTTAGGTGGCGGAGCTGAAGCCATCATTATCCCTGAAGAAAACTTTAAAATTTCGAAGGTCATCGAACGTTTAAAACGAAGCTCTGCTCGTGGAAAAATGCATAGTGTCATAGTTGTAGCTGAAGGGGTCATGTCTGCTTCAGATTTATCGGTGATTTTAAAACATGAAGGCGATATCGAAACGAAAGTATCTGTACTCGGCCATATGCAACGAGGAGGAACGCCTTCTGCTAGAGATCGAGTGATTGCGAGTCAGTACGGTGCAAAAGCGGTTGAGCAATTAATAGCGGGGAAAAAAGCGACTGCTATTGGTATGCGGAATCACGAAATCGTTAGTTATGATTTAAAAGAAGTGTTTGAGAAAGAAGATCACTTAAATAAAGAAATGTTAATTTTGTCTAAACAATTGTCGATTTAAAGAAATTTCAATCAAATTAGTTTATAATGAAAGAAGCACAGAAGTTAAAAAAGATAGAGGCGGTTGTTAAGATGAGAAAAACAAAAATAGTATGTACCATTGGTCCAGCGAGTGATAGTCCTGAAGTTCTCGATCGTTTAATTCTAGCAGGAATGAACGTTGCGAGACTGAATTTTTCACATGGAACACAAGAAGAGCAACGAGAGCGTATTAAAAATATTCGAGCAGCGTCTCAACGAACTGGGCAAGTTGTAGGAATACTGTTAGATACGAAAGGTCCTGAAATCCGTACGCATGATATGGAGAATGGTGAAGTTCATTTGGCATCGGGAACAGAAGTGGATATCTCAATGAATGAAGTCCTTGGAACATCTGAAATGTTTTCAGTTTCTTACAGTCGATTAATTGATGACATTGAAGTAGGTTCATTGATTTTATTAGACGATGGACTCATTCAATTAGAAGTTTCAGGCAAGGATTATAAAAGTG
>JASLCF010000199.1 GCA_030146155.1 Savagea sp. | reverse complement strand
ATCTTATTATGCTTTCATTTTTCCAAAATAAAAAATACCTGGTAGTAAACCAATGAGTAACATGATGACTGCGAATATTAAAAAAGCAACAGGCCCTAAAGTGAAGATAAAGGGAACGCTGAGTGCGGTCACAAAACCTCCGCCCAAGAAGGGTTCAAAGACAAGTTGCTTATAGCCAAAACTTTCAAATGCTGGGGTTTCATTATCAGGATCAACTACTCGCATAAGTAATAGACCTGTTGCCGTTACACCCGTTGCTTGACCAAAATCACCAATCGCGCGTTCAAACCAAAAAGAAGGGAGAATTCTAGGTGCAAGGACGAGCACAGCAAATATATTCCAAGCAATTCCTGTCGCTGCTAAGATGATAAATGGAACGAGATAAGTTCCTATTACTTCTAGAGAAATCGTAGCAATAGCAGAAACAATCAAAACATCTAAAGCAAACCCTTGAATTCGATTGATGGTAGCGCGGTCCATTAATTCAGTGCTGTCAATTTTTGTGAAAATAGACTGCACAATAATACTTCCGATCATCGCTAAAGGAAATAATGGAATAAAGGTCATTAGTTCAGAGCCAAACAGTAAATTTTCCCCTCGAACTAACCCTTCTAATAGCAGATAACCGACAAGAATGGCTAACCCTACAAAAGCAAAGTGGAGAGAGAGCGGCTCAATAGATTCCGAGCGAACTGTCATATGAATACCTGGTTCTCTGTTTTGAAACTCCATAATTCCTTTTTTACGTAAATCTGAAAAGCCCTCAACATTTTTAATCGCTTGAGTATGTCCTTTACGAACCGCCCAGTTGATTAAAATCATCCCAAAAACAACTCCTGAAAGTAACCCAATCGTTGCCAATCCTATCGATAAATCATAACCATCTTCAAAGCCCATCTTTTCAAACGTCCCTGCCATTCCTGCAGCAGTCCCGTGTCCCCCTTCAAATGCAATTTCAATTAATGAACCTACAATTGGAGGCAGTCCAAAGAATGGTGTGAGCACAAGTATCGTAACAATCATTCCAACCACATACTGTCCAAAGCCGACTGTCCAACCGAATGAAATCTGAGGACCTGCTAACTGCCAAACTTTTTTTAGACTTGGAAGAGCTGTTCCTAAAAATAATGTAGCGAATACTACGTTAATCATTAATCCCGGTAGTGTTTTCCAAACATCGATTAGGGCATAAGGAACAATCCCTTCTGAAAAGAAAGATTCTTCACCGACAATTGGTGTGAGTAATTTTCCTAAAATTTGAGGTCCTAATAAAAGGGCAACAAATCCTCCAATGATTGAGGAGGGTACAAATAAATTTTGTAACCACTTTACTTTGACTCTTAAGTATTTTCCAATTAATAAAAATACACCTAAAATTAATAATGCAAATCCAACCTGATTCGGGGTCATTTGCTCACGTCCTTTCGTTTCTTCTTTAACCAATATAATATAAATTAGAATAAAAAAAAGGAATTTCTAAAATGTTCTATTCTTCTGAAAACTAACACTTTTTCTCCAAGCCTTTTTTCTTCCTACTCTGCTTACAAATCGTGTTGAATCCCAATTCCCTGATTCAATACAATCAAACATAACTTTTATTCCTTCTTTCTTCGTGACTTTTCTTTTGCGCAATCACAAAGAAAGAAAACAAAATAAAAAGTTGCTTCTAAGAAGTTTTCTTAGAAGCAACTTTTATAAAATGATTTCAATTATTTATCTCTTGTCATTAACATCATGCCTGGAAGTAAGATAAATACTCCAGCAATTGCAATTCCTGCAGCAGTATAAGTAACAGATGTTGTACGTGATGGATCATTCTCTACTTTCGCAGCCATTTGAACATCTGAACTTGCTGAAACTGCAACTGGAGCAACGATAAATGTTAACATGAATGCTAAAGCGAGTGCTTTGACAGCTGATTTGAATTTCATTTGTAAATTCTCCTCCTACTCATTCAATAATAAGCCTTGCGTTACGCACACTTATGTCGGCTTCATCTATTATACTTCATTTTAAACTTTTATGAAATAAATAAAAGAAGATTATGTGAATTTTATGCTCAGACTAACTTAATGTTCACTTTCTATTCAATGATTAGTTTGCCAGAATGAACTTGCGACGAATGTTAGATTTCTATAGACTAGAGTAAGCGATTACAATTCGGAGGTGAAGTATGCAGAGCTTTTTAATAAAACATGAATTATCAAAATTATGGCAGAATAAAAATCATCGGCTTCTTTTCTATTTTCTCTTTACCCTAATTGCAAGTTATGTATTTTTATTACTGCCACATCTTGAAAAAGTAGATGCTGTTCCTCTAACGGAAATGCAACTTGAAAATGAAAGTCTTGAGGCTATTCAACTCTTCAGAGCACAAACAGATCGAACAAGTGGTACTTTAATGGCACCCCAATCTGCATATGTGATGGATGCTGAAAAACTAGACTTTCAACAACGGCTCGTTACAGCTTTTCAAGAAGAGAATTGGCTACGTTATCGATACCTTTACAATGAATATTTAATTCGAGAGAGCGATGAGCATCTATCCAAATTTATCTATGCGCCGAACAGTCCTTACCCCGCCAAAGATAATTTAAAAGAATTTCAACAACGACTTTTCATGTATGAACAAACCTATCAAGTACCAGAACCTACACTTGCTTTAATTGAAGAAAAAACGGCCATGCAGCAATTCGTGTTTCTTTTAAAGGACTATGGATTGATTCCTTATCTTATCCTTTTATTAGTATTTGGCTCATCTATCCTAACCCATAATTTAAAACATGTCAGTTTGGTACAAGGCTTCCCGATTCGTTGGAAGACAGAACTTAATAGCAAGGCAATTGCTTTACTCACCTATGTCAGTATAGGTACATGTTTACTCTATCTTTTATTTTTCGTACTCGTAAGTATGAGATTCGGAGTAGGACCGCTTCTGATAGAAATTCCAGTTATCGGAGAAAGAGAGTCTACGCTTTTCTATCATACTGTTGGACTACCTCTTGGTAAGTATATGCTCTTACTCTTTCCTGTTTTCCTATTATTCAGTTGGTTGACTATCCGACTCTTAACAATTGGAAGCCTACTTTTTAAAAATGAGTGGATGGCTTTAAGTATGACGGCTCTTTTATTATTTAGTGAACGCCTTTACTTTACACGCTCTACACGGGAGATTTTCTCTATAGACGCAAGCTATTTCCCACAATCGTACACTTTATTTTCTCAAATTATTACAGGTGAAAAAAACTTCTTACTCAATGTAGAAACATTTACTTATTCCAAAGGAATACTTGTCTTATTGGTAACCGCAATCATTATTGAAGGAATCTTTCAAATCGTCGCATCGTGGATGACGAGACAACGATTTTATAAAAAATGAGGTGTTAATTTGTTTTCCGCTTATTTTAAATTGGAGTGGCTGCGTTTTATTCGCAACCGTAAACAATGGGTCATTGGGATAATTCTAATCTTCATGTTCCCTATTTCCTATTTCTTATATGAAACACCTGATGAAACAGTACTCACTGAACAACTCAAGCAAAGAGTGATTCAACTTGAAAACATCATTTATTCTTTGCCGACTGATATTCAAGAGAATAAAGAAGGTCAAGAAGTCTATCATTATCTTACACGACAACTCTCCCTCACAAATATGGCTGTTTTTTACAGTGCAAGAGAAATGGACTTAGATCAATATGTTCCGACAATGCTACAATTTTATGAGACACAGTTAGCTCTGCAAAACATGGATCAATCTATCATCAACCCTGATGAATTAAATTCAGTTGGCACTATCGAAAGACAAATTGATTATTATCAATTGCTTGATGAGAAAAACTTAACGATACAAAGCAAAAATAAACAAGCACTCCCTCTTTTCATCAATGAAACCTCTCAATTAATGGGGATTCCGTTGTTTTTATTGATTATACTGCTTATCAGTGACAGTTTCTCTACAGAAAAACAACATCAATCTATTGTTTATTCTTTACCCTATTCATTTCTTCAAAAAGCTTTTATTAAATTCGTTCTGTACTTTTCATTTATCATCAGTTGCTTAATGATTGGCATTGCCATCTTTTTTGGCATCGGAATTTTCCGTGATTCACTTGGAGAATGGAGTTACCCTAATGATTTATCTATTTCGAGTTATTTTTTAACAAATGGACAATTAATGTTCATGTTGTCACTTCAAGTCTTCTGTTTGATTCTGGCTACTCTTCTGATTGGCATGCTGTTGAGTAAATGGACACAAAATACGTATGTAACGATTGTCGCAAGTCTTTTATTCCTTTTACTCAGTCAATCCTTGGCGTATTTTCCGCTCCCTTTCACTCATTTTGATAATTTTGCTTTCTTACCTTTTACGGCTTGGTTAACAGGTCAAGTAGAAGAAACATTTGGGAGACAACTCAATTATTTCAATTTAATCAGCGGTTGGCTCATTGTTCTCAGCGTGTCTTTCTTGGCAATGTTACTGACACAAAAAAGAAGTATGAAATAAAAAAACTTGAAAATGGAGGGGTAATCAAATGTTAGAACTCAAAGATATTCAAATGAAATTCAAAGACCACATTATCTTTAACTCATTGAATTTCCATGGACAAGCGGGAGAGATTATCGGTCTTGTTGCACCAAATGGTACTGGTAAAACGACATTATTCAATATCATCAATCATCATGTGCAACCAACTGGAGGAACACTCACGTTCTTCCAAACTGAAAACTATCAAAATGCATCTTCTATCTTATCTGTTCATCAGAGACTGTGTACGTTCCCTCAACAAAGTGACCTTTTTAATGAACTATCAGGCATTGAACATTTGCAGCTCTACGCAAGAGCTTGGAAGAAAAATAAACAATCCATTCACCCGATTATTGATGAATTACAAATGGCTCATTATGTTAAAAAGAAAGTAAAAACCTATTCATTAGGAATGAGACAAAGACTGTGTTTTGCAATGATTTTGGCTGCTGACACTGAAATCATGCTTATGGATGAAATGATGAATGGACTCGATATTGAAAACGTTCAATTGATTTCAAATGTTTTATTACGTCTAAAAACGGAAGGTAAATTAATTATTGTTGCCAGCCATTTATTAGAAAACTTAGATTTATATGCAGATCGAGTCATTTACTTAAAAAATAAGGGAATTGCTTTAGAACACTCAGTCGACGACACGACAGAATGTTTTCTGAAATTAACAATCACAAGCGAAGACTATTCGAATCTAAAAGATAAATATCCTCATACTTGGATCAATGAACATCTCTTCTGTATCCCTATTGCCAAAGAATCCACAACTACCGTCAGTGAATGGTTAGACGAATTAATACATGCGGGTTTTACACAATTGACAATTGGTCCACTTGGAACAAAAGAATATTACCAACAGTTATACGGAGGAAACAAAGAATGAACCGTTTATGCGTTGGCATTATTGCCTGTTTATTATTGACTGGATGTAGCCCTTCAGCCATTGACTCACCGACGATTCAATTAAGTGAAGATGAAATGAAGAAACAATTATCTTTTACCCCACCTCGATTAATCACAGCTTCTCTTAAGAACGAGACGATTCAAATGGAGATTGATCGATCTAGAACATTCAGTGTTCCTACGGGGCGTTATGATATTTATTCGCAAGGTGAAGGAATGATTGAAATTAAAAATGAGCAAAAGCAAACCGTATTACAAGCTCCACTCAAGACTAATTTTTACTCCCTAGACCTAGAGGACTCATTACCCCATTTCACTTTAGATATTCATGAAACAGATGCAATCAAAGTGAGCGGGGCCTCATCCGTTTCTTTTAGACCTTCTGAAAATCATTCTCCTTATTTTGCAAGTGGGTACTACACGATAGGAAAAGACCTTCCAGAAGGAGTGTTACATATAAAAAGTGAAGACACACTCGGAACATTTTGGCTTATTTCAGACCAAAAAGCAGAAGCGTACGAATGGT
Source organism: Savagea sp. (assembly GCA_030146155.1). GTDB lineage: Bacteria > Bacillota > Bacilli > Bacillales_A > Planococcaceae > Savagea. The sequence goes on along the minus strand of JASLCF010000199.1, from coordinate 19,157 downwards.
ATCGCAAAAGTCCCTTTCTCTCAAAAGTAGAAATTTCTACTTCTGTAGAAATGAAGACTCGATCTGGTGATATGCTCTACTCAACGATTCCGTTTGAAATTGCTAACCCAAAATAAGCAGGATGGAATCATCTCTTTCTATGATTCCATCCCGCTCTTTTTAATTATCCATGCCTTCATATTCTTTTTCAAATTGGCGTGTGCTTCTTGTTGTATCAATTGGGCGAACTATGGATTCAATTTGAGTTCTTTTTGATTCTAAAAAAGGAGGAAGAGATAGCTTTTCTCCTAATGTTTCGTAAGGCTCATCTCCCATAAATCCTGGCCCATCAGTTGCCCATTCGAAAAGTACCCCTGAGGCTACGCGGGCATATAATGATTCAAAAAAGAAACGATCCACATAATTGGAATTTGGGATTTGGTATTGATTGAGTCGTTCAATCCACTGCTCTAAATGCGCACGATCTTTTACTCGAAAAGCTGCATGGTGTACAGTACCAAAACCTTGCCTAGTAGGTAAAGATGCCTCATCCCATTCCACAATGAGTGCTGCACCGTTTCCTCCCTCTCCCATTTCATACCAATTGATATGTTCAGAAGTCGCTATCTTTTCCATTTGCAGCACCTGCGTTAATAATTGGTGAAACCCATCATAATGACTCACTTTTACATATACGGGTCCCAATCCAGTAATCGCGAATGCTTCTGGAATCGGACCTTTTTTCCAAGGTACGCCTGAAGGAACGCCTTCGTTCTTTTCATCTGAAATTAAAAAATAACGCTGTTCATCAAAATCTTGAAATTTTAAAATTGAACGACCGAAAAAAGGCTCAATTTCTTCGTGTACAATATTTAAACGTTCAAATCTTTTCTTCCAATATTCGAGTGCAAGATTGGAGGGTACACGAAATGAAGTAGCATCTATTGCATTTGTGCCATGTGTGCCTTTAGGTATGCCTGGAAAATCAAAGAAAGTCATGTCCGTCCCCGCATTTCCTTCATCGTCTGCAAAAAATAAATGATACGTTTGAATGTCATCTTGATTCACCGTCTTTTTAACCAATCGCACACCCAGTACATGTGTGAAAAATTCATAGATTTTTTCAGCACTACTTGTGATTGCAGTTACATGGTGAGTTCCTATTAATGGTTGCATATGATTCTCTCCTTTTCTCTATCAACAAACTTCCTACATTCAAGTCATTGGCAATTAACATTCGCATTTAATATCTTGAATTAAAGATAATTTTATCGATTACAAAGAAAATTGTCAACAATATTGAACTAAAGCAGTATACTGATTAGAAAGGAGTGAGTGACATAACATCTATTTACATTCATCAAACAAGACAAATGATTCATCAGCAATTCAAAAATGAAGCGAGCGGTCATGATGCTCTTCATATCGAGAGAGTTGTTCAACTCAGTTTAGAATTGGCAGAGGAGGAAGAGAGACCCATCGACCTTGAAATCATCTACCTCACTGCTTTATTACATGATATAGCCGACTGGAAGTTTTATGAGGGGGATGAAACAATTGGTCCATTAAAGGCTGAACAATGGCTACATCACATTAATTATCCAAATAATAAAATAAAGCAAATAACAAAAAACATCGCAGGCATATCTTTTAAAGGGGAGGCTGAAGAACAATTACCATTATCCCTCGAGGGTCAAATTGTTCAAGATGCTGATCGTCTAGATGCGATGGGAGCAGTGGGTATTGCTAGAACATTTGCTTATGGAGGATTTGCAGGTCACCTCATGTATGATCCATCAATCCCTCCACAGCGAAATATGGATAAAAAAGCTTACCAGCAACAACCTTCAACCACATACAACCATTTCTTTGAAAAACTGTTACTACTGAAAGAGCGTATGAATACGCCCCAAGCACGATTGAAAGCACTCACCAAACATCAACGTATGCTTGATTTCCTTGCAGCATTTGAAGAAGAAATGAACATTGATTCAGCTCTTTTTAGGGAATGAACATCCGCATAATTTACAAAACTCTTACAATATCCTATCAAATTCTCTCGTATACTAAAGAAGAATGATATCTTTTTATGAGGGGTTTAAAAATGGCAACAGCATATTCATCGACCTTAGACGATTCTAACTACTTTTCAGTCGATTATCAGTTTAATGCGTTCTTAAACAACTTAATGAAATATTTTAGATGTGTCGGCATTTTCAAACAATAGGCAATATTTCAAAATAAAGAAGTTGGCCATATATTTTCTGGTGAGCAAACCAGTCATCAAATGAAATCCATTGTTTTTTACCCCAATTAGACAGAAGGAGATAGATTCCACCTTTTCTCATCGCATAACCTGTTATTGTCACCCAATGATAAGTGAGCTCTTGTATTGGACTTGACCAAGTAATCATCGCGATTAAATGATCCGCTTCAATGCCTTGTTGGATGAATGCTAGCTGCCCTTCTTTTGTTTGATCAGTTAATGGAACAACTTGTAATTGAAAACCTGGGTAAAATGGAACTTTTTTCAATCCACGAATAAAAGTAGATTGGAAGGGAATCCCCCAAACCCGTGGTCGTAATGCCAGGTAAATTTGTTGCATGATGGCTACAGCTTGTCTTTGACTGATGGCTTTGGGACTCAATTTCTGTAATTCATAAAGATATAGATTTGTAGCACAAGAGACTGCACAAGAACGATTGGCCATAAAGGTGGAAGTTTTATTGAATGCTACTAACCATTTTTGATGGACACCATAACTTGGAGATGAAGTTCCTTCTATTTGAATGAACAATGCTTTCTCATTACGAATCAACGTTTCCATTTGGACACTTCCTTTAGATTGCTTCTATTTCTCAACTAAAAAACTCCCTTTCATTGTAAATGAAAAAGGGAGTTTTTGTCTGTATCAAAGGCTTATCTACTCTAGTTCAACTCATATTTTTTTACAAATTCTGATAAAACTTGCTCTAAATTAGGCTCGCCTACTTCATCTAAATCATAATACACTCGTGTTGTAGGATGTTGAATATGAATAATACGAGTTAAATCCATTGGTGTTCCTATAATGACAGCATCACAAGGTGTAGCATTAATCGTTGCTTCTAAATCCTTGAGTTGTTGTTCCCCGTACCCCATAGCAGGAAGGACTTGTTGTACATGTGAATACTTATTAAAAGTATCAACAAGTGATCCTACTGCGTAAGGTCTTGGATCCACTAATGAAGCGGCACCTAAACGCTCGGCAGCTACAGTACCTGCACCGATTGACATTTCACCGTGTGTAAGTGTTGGCCCATCTTCAACAACTAACACTTTTTTACCTTGAATCAACTCAGGATGATCAACTGTTATTGTAGACTCAGCTTTAATAATTTGACTAGTAGGGTTTACTTTCTTAATATTTTTCTCAACTATTTCAATGTTTTCAGCAGTTGCGCTATCAATCTTATTAATGATGGATACATCTGCTGTACGAAGTGCAACTTCACCAGGGTAATACTCTAGTTCATGCCCTGGACGATGTGGATCAAGCACGGTAATTGCTAAATCAGGTGTATAGAATGAAAAATCGTTATTTCCCCCATCCCATAAAATCACATCACAACCATCAGGATCATTTTCAGCCGCTTCTAAAATAGCAGCATAATCAACACCTGCATAAATAATATTTCCACGCTGTACATGCGGTTCGTATTCTTCCATCTCTTCAATTGTACATTGATGCGTTTTCAAATCTTCCACTGTGGCAAATCGTTGTACTTTTTGCTTTACTAAATCTCCGTAAGGCATTGGATGTCTTACAGCTACAACCTTCAAGCCTTGTTCTAATAATAGTTCTACAACTTTACGTGACGTTTGACTTTTCCCTGTTCCTGTTCGTGTAGCACAAACGGAAATAACAGGTTTATTACTTTGAATCATTGTATCTTTTGTTCCTAATAACTTAAAATTCGCTCCTGCAGCGTTAACCAAAGCCCCTACACCCATTACATCTACATAATGAACATCACTGTATGAAAATACACATTCATCTACAGCTAATTCCTTAATCAATCCTTCTAATTCTTCTTGTGCATAAATTGGAATGCCTTCAGGATATAAAGCTCCTGCCAATTCTTTTGGATATTTTCGTCCATCTATATCAGGGATTTGAGTAGCAGTAAACGCCACTACATTATATTCTTCGTTATCTCTATAATACGTATTAAAATTGTGAAAGTCTCTTCCAGCAGCACCGATTATGAGTATATTTTTCTTCATTTTTACATCTCCTAGCGATTTGATATGTACAACTATACAACTTTATGAATATAAATGCAATAACTTTTATAAAAAACCGAAAAAAATGTTAATTCATCCGGACTACATCGTCGTAGTAGGTGATGAATTAACATTTTCAATAAATCATTCTTCAATTTTTAATAGTTCATCAATCAATCGTTGAATCACTTGCCCCTCTTCAAAACGCACTTTAATTGAATCATGATCAGCAGTATCTAAAACTGATTCCACGAACGATGGGACTGCATCTTTTACACTCAATTGATGGAATGCTGATGATTCAGATTGTACCCAAACTTCTGACCAGTTTTTTAACGAAACGACTTGATGGGTACCATAAAAAATACATTCAATACGTTCTTCTTGTCCAATTCCACTCATGCCATTTAATGTGAATGGAATCTTTTCATTGATCAACCCAATGGCTTGTACACTTTCCTCACACAACAATGGGTCAGTTGGATATTGGACTTGGTGACTGGTTAACTTGACTTCTCCAACTAAAGAGAGAAGTAACTGAAAATAATGAGGAGTAATTTCTCTAATAAACCCTCCTTCTTCTTTTAAAGCAATCCAATCATTCTGTTGCCAAGGCCTCGGCCAAACTGGAAACTCCATATGTAACTCTACCGCTTTTAAATCTCCAAAACTTTCTGCTTGTATACATTTACGCAATGTTGCAACAGCTGGGCTATACATTAACGGAAAATGCATCACATTTTCAACCTGATGCTCCGCCACTTGTTGAACCATATGCAAGCCATCATAGGCATCATGAGCGAGAGGTTTCTCACACATAATATGAATTCCTGCTTCTGCAATTTGTGTAGCTAGAGGCGCATGACTTTTAGGTGGCGTTCCAATATAAATCCAATCAGGCTTACTCTCAATAAGTGAACGCACGGAGTCATACTTCTCTAAATCATATTGTTCTGCAATCCATGCTGCTCTTTTTTCATTGCCATCGACTATTCCTTGAATCTCTATACCTTTTGTATTGTTGATCTGCTGTATGATTCGCTCTCCTACAACGCCGACGCCAACTAATCCAATTCTTTTATTCATGTCTTTCTCCTTATCTATAGCAAACTCTGCTGTTCTTTACGGGGACGGATACTGCTATTCATTTCTGTTATCCCCCTACTCTACTGCTATCGATTGATTACAATTTTATGATTGACAATAGACCTTATATTCATCATAACCCTTTTGAACTTTAGAGGTAAAGAAAATTTTTAAAAAATGAAATAGATTCATTTAGAGCTCGTTCCATCTGGATTAACTATTCTGTTCTCTAATTTCATTGATTGTTTCAATGAAAGCTTCTAGTGCAGGGAAAATATAATCTCCTTTTCTATAGACGAACACTGTTTCTATATGACTATACTTCTCCTCTAATTCATAGGCATATAACATTTCTTTTTCTGCGTATTGTTTGACTGCACCGTATGGTAAATAGGCAATCCCTAACCCAGAAATCACAGCATTGATCATTGTTTCAAGTGTACCTAATTCTAATACTTTTTTAGGGATTCTTTGATGTTCAACAAACCACTCTTCTAACTTTGCTCGATACATGCATCCCTCACTAAAGCGAATGACCGGCTTTTCTAATAACTGTTCAATCGATTTATTTTTCTTATTAGAAATTAAAACTAATTTTTCATTAAATACTGGAACTGAGTGAACCGCTCCCTGTTCAGTTAATGGACCTTTTGTTACAAATGCACCATCTAGTCGATAGTGTTCGACTTGTTCAATTAAATAAGAGGTTACACCAGAAGAAAGTGCTAAATTCACTTGTTCAAACCGCTGTATATATTTTTTTAATATTTGTGGAAGGCCGATGACAGTCTCAACTGTTGCTATTGATAAATCACCGGCTACTTGGGATTTACTCGACGCAATCATTTCCATTTCTTCAGCCAATGAAATGATTTTTTGAACGTAAGGTAACAATTCTTCTCCTTCAGCAGTCAATGTCACTCCCTTTTGATGCCGATGAAATAAGATAGTGTTGAGTTCTTCTTCTAAAGCCTTGATTCTTGAAGTCACATTTGATTGTGCGTAATTCAATCGAATCGCTGCTTGATTCATACTTTTCGAATGAATGACTTCTTTAAATATTTTCAAATCCTTAATGTTCACGCTTACATCTCCTTATCGCTTTTAGTGATACCTAATATCATTATCAATCATTTTACATGATAAGGTAATTATAGTTAAATAATAGTTGCAGTACAAATATTAAAGATATTGGAGTGTAAAACTCATTGAAAAATAAAGTTGTATTAGGCGCATTTTTAGCTCTTCTAGCAAGTATTTCTTGGGGTGCCATGTTTCCTGTGGCGTCCGATGCTTTTCTAGTCGTTGACCCCTTCGTTTTTACTATTTTACGTTATGTTCCTGTTATGCTAATTTTAATCATTTTGTTATGGATGATTGAAGGGAAACAAGCTTTCCGCTCCGAAGGAAAAACATTTAAACTATGGTTTTTCGGAACAATGGGTTTTACTGTATATAACTTATTGATTTTCTTTGGCCAAAATCTGCTGGGAGATTCAGGAGTATTGCTTGCCTCTATTATGGAAGCTTTAGCACCTATTATTTCTGTTCTCGTGATGTGGTTTCTTTTTAAAAATCGTCCCTATGCATTTACAATTGGAACAATTATCGTAGCATTTATTGGTGTCATTCTTGTCGTTACGAATGGTAACTTCTCAATCTTATTTCAACCTGGTCAAATGGGGCCACTCGCTATTCTTCTGTTTGCTGCTGCGGGATGGGCACTCTATACAATGGGCGGACAGTCTTTCCTTGGCTGGTCTGTCTTAAGATATTCGACATTAACAGTCCTTTATGGAACAATCACCGCAACATTTGTAGTAGGGATACTTACTGGGATTGGTTTTGTGGAATTACCTACGTTAGCTGAAGTGTACAGTATTAAATACCATATGCTATTTATGATACTTTTCCCTGGGTTATTCGCCCTTCTGTTTTGGAATAAGGCTGTTATGCTTCTACAACCTATCAATGCCATTCTTTTTATTAACTTTGCGCCTGTCACTACCATTTTAATCCGACTTTTCCAGGGTCATAATGTATCTACTTATGAATGGATTGGTGTTGCTCTTGTTACAGGGATGATTATTTTAAATAACCTCTATCAACGTTATTTAATTCAAAAGAAAAATCCTACAATGGAACATAAAAAACAAGAAAAATTAAGACCTGTTGAAGCGAAGTAAAAAAAGAACGAACCTTTAAAATAAAGGTTCGTTCTTTTGGTTCATTATCAAATAACGTTCGTGAAGAATTTTAGTCAATGAATAGAGGTTAATTTGTTTTTTTAATCTCCCCATTTTTCGTACCACTCTTGAAAATTTTTTACAGTGGAGCGCTGTTCAATGGTGGAAGGATCTAAATGCACTAAAAAATGATCACCTAACATTAAATATTCTCCATCTTCTGAACCAATGCCATATCTTTCAATCACTAGACCCCGTTCATTTCCCCATTCCTTTGCTTCCTCCACAAACTGTTCTCTTGCTTGAATGACTTGTTTCACTTGGTCATTTGGGTATGCATATGCATCTACAACTGTAGTCCCTTCAACGTACTCATTTGGATAAATCTCTTGGCCCACATCAGTTAATTCAACTGCAAAAAATTCGATCGATTCTCCAGGTTCAAACTGAAATCTGGTAAGTGGAATAAGATGCCCATTGACATTCCATTCATCATAGAGAGGAAAATCTTCAAAATTTGTTTCATACGAATGAAATGTTAATTCGTCCATATGTTCTTCGACATGTCGAATATACGTTTTCTCCTCTAATAGTTTAAGCCATAGTTGTTCACTTGGAAATAACGCTAATTCATAGATTTTGTCTCCTTGCATTACTTTACCGAGCCACATATTCATTCTCTCCTTTATTAATTGTTAAAATAACAATTTCACTCTTTGTCCCTATACGTATTGGCGGCCCCCAAAAGCCTACTCCAGAAGACACGACAACTTGAGTCCCTTTTTGAGTAGTTTTATGTCCGTAATCCACTTCAAACATTTTTTTGGTAATCCAACCAAATGGCCAAATTTGACCTTTATGGGTATGCCCAGCAACAACTAAATCTACTTTTTCATCGTATTCATTTAACTTACTCGGTTGATGATCCAATATAAATAGAGGTAGTTCATTGCTTTGTTCGTTTATTTCATCCTGTATTAATTTTCTTTTCTTTCCTTGGTCACCTATTGGACGAGCGTCTAGCCTTCCACCAATTTGAAAGGCACCCTGATTAATAATTTCGTCTTCTAACATGACCACTTGCGTTTTATCCATCAAGTTTTTCATTTGCTCAAAAGAAGAGCCCGCATCATGATTTCCCCATACACCGTATACACCAAGGGGAGCCTGTAATCGATTCAATTCGTTTACAATTTGATCAGGGTTCTTGATTGCATAGTAGTTACTGTCAAAAATATCACCGGCTATCCATACACTGTCTACAGCTAAGTCATTTATTTTTTGAACAATTGTCTTTAACTTCTTCTCATCATTCACATAACCTAGATGTAGATCACTAATCAAAGCGACTTTCATTGAATGTTCAAGTGGTTTTTTTATTGTTAATTCATAAGGTACAATTTGAATACGATGAGCTTGAATCGTTCCGAATAAAAAAGTGATTAGAATAAGTGCTATTGCTAGGTAAAACGAAGGGAAAGGTAACCACTTCGTTAAGGAGAAAAAGACAATTGCTAAAAATAAAAATGCTAAATAATAGTTTCCTACTTTCCCTATCCAAGGGATAACAGCATGATTACGTATGACCATCGTAGCTAATGCTGCACCAGCTAAGAAAAAGAATAAGGTTAACCAAATGTATTTCATTCCAGGATACATTTGAATGAATTGATTCATCACCCAAACATTAGCAAATACGTAAAGCATGAGCATCGTGATTGCTATAAAAATAAACATTATACACCCTCCTATAAAAAACGAGACGTTTACTAGTAAACGTCTCTCCTTATTGTTGGCTTAACACAAGAATTACATCAGCCTTGATTTGTAGAGGGTTTGTTTGTTCAATCTCACCATCATAATGAATTTCAAGCAAATCGCCTTCTTCAATGCTTTCAAATACACCTAAATCGATACGATGAGTCTGTACTTTTATCAATGTTCCGTTTTCCAGCTTTCCTCCCGTTACATCTTCCTCTACAACTGTATAAATATCTCTATTTTTTATTGAATCTACCTTCACATGAAGTATTCCGGCAGGCTTCAAACTGTTCCCATCTTGTATCTCTTCACTGGTACCCCCACAACCTACAAGGCCAATCAAAGTTATAACCATTCCAATTCCAATAATTGCTCGCTTCATTCTTTCTTACTCCTCTTTGCTATTTTTTTATAGTTTATCATATTTCAATCTAGACCCTATAGCTTATGCTCATGACAACTTTCGTATTCAGCTTCTTTTATAATTTGTCACATTTTAGACACATTTAACTGTAATCGTTATCATTTTAAATGTAAGCGAACTCATTTCTTTAAGAAATCGTTTACATGCTTGAATCGTCTGACAATGTAAATCCGTATTGCATTTTGTCCTTTTGGAGAGATCAGATAAAAAAGAAGGCTTTCGTTTATTCTCTATACCAAAGCATGTGCATTGAATTATTTTCCAGATGAGCTATACTAAAGTTAACAATAAAAAGAGGAGTTGATGAACATGATTTGGTTCCCAGCTGAATTGAAACGTGCGATTCAAGAACGACTAAAAAGCAGAAGAGACGACAGATTTGACGATATGAAACGTCGTCCAACAGATGGTTTTACATCACCGTATCATATCCCACGTTTTAAATAAACAAAGAAAAAACGCCCTGATCAGAGGGCGTTTTTCTTTGTTTTTCCCCAGTATTTTTTTACCAATAAGTGAAAGCTCTCCTTCTTATGCGTCCATTTCAAGAAAACATTTTATTTCTTACTAACCAATATTATTTGAGATTCATATTTGTTCACACTCTTCAAACACGAATATTTTTTTCTATTTACACAATAATGTTCGTATGATAATGTGGACTTATCATTATGTTAAAAAAACTTATATTCTTTACTATTTTCATATTATTATTTTATGGAATTGACAGTTGAAAGAAGCTTTCTTTATGATGAAGCTAACTTGAAAGGAGTGTTGTTGAATGTTAAAACAACGAGCGATTGAACTGGATAATGAATGGGAATTTGCTTCTATTCAAAATGAGTTTTACAAAAAGGAAAATCAAATTTATTTCGATGGGAACTCACTCGGTCTAATGAGTAAGAGAGCTGAAGAATCATTGAAAGAACTTCAACAATCTTGGCAACAATTTGGGATTGATGGATGGACACAAGGAAAACAGTCTTGGTACTACCTTTCTGAACGCTTAGGAGAAATGATGGCGCCTTTAATTGGTGCAAAGCCTAATGAAGTCATCAGTACGGGTTCCACTACAAGTAATCTCCATCAGTGTTTAGCTACATTCTATAAACCTGAAGGACAAAGAAATAAAATATTGGCGGACGAACTCAACTTTCCAACTGATATCTATGCTATTCAGTCGAAGTTACTTCAACATCAGTTAGATCCTGCGACTCACCTCATCCAAGTCGAAAGTAGAGATGGTCAAACGATTCTCGAAGAGGACATTATTGATGCGATGACGGATGAAATCGCACTGATTATTTTACCAGCGGTTTACTATCGCAGTGGGCAAGTGCTAGATATCAAAAAGGTAACAAAAGCAGCACATGAAAAAGGAATTGCAATTGGTTTTGACCTTTGTCATTCTATTGGTTCTATCCCACATGAATTATCAAGCTGGGACGTTGATTTTGCCTTCTGGTGCACGTATAAGCATTTAAACGGTGGTCCTGGTGCCGTAGCAGGCCTTTATATTAATGAACGACATTTCGGAACATTTCCAGGATTAGCTGGTTGGTTTGGAAGTGATAAAACCAAACAATTTGATATGTCTCATGAAATGATTCCTGCGATGACTGCAGGAGCCTATCAAATGGGAACTCCGCATATTTTTAGCGCGGCCCCACTTTTTGGTTCGCTTTCTTATTTTGAAGAAGTAGGGATTCAAGCTATTCGTCAGCGATCACTCGTTTTAACGCAATTTTTAATGGATTGTATTAAAGAAGAACTTAGCGAATTCCATTTCACAATTGCTAACCCTACGCAAGATGAGCGTCGCGGGGGACATATTTATCTAGAACATTCTGAAGCCGCACGAATTTGTAAAGCATTGAAAGATGCTGATGTCATTCCTGATTTTAGAACACCAAAAGGGATTCGATTAGCACCTGTAGCTCTTTATAATACTGCAGAAGAAGTATATGAAATGGTTCAGCGCCTAAAAATAATCATGCAAGAAGAGAAATATAAAGCCTATCCAAATGAAAGAGAAATTGTTGCCTAAGGAGGCCATTTTAAATGTCAAATAGTATTGCTGATTTACATAAAAAACTACAACAACAAGAGCCTAACATTCACACGGACTTTAATAAGGATATGACTTATGGAGAGTACTTGAATTTAGATCGAATCCTTACGAGCCAGAATCGACTTTCTGGACATCATGATGAAATGCTATTTATTATCATTCATCAAGTGAGCGAATTATGGATGAAACTCACTTTACATGAATTAAGTGCTGCTATCGAAGCAATTGATAAAAATGAGATGGACAGCGCTTTTAAAATGTTAGCCAGAGTCACAAAAATCCAATCACAAATTATTCAAGCATGGGATGTACTTGCAACGATGACGCCTGCTGAATACTTAGAATTTAGGGATGATTTAGGTAAATCATCTGGATTCCAATCCTATCAGTATCGCTTAATCGAATTTGCACTTGGTTATAAAACAAAACATATCCTTAAAATTTATGAAAAAGATGAGATTTTGCATGAGTTTTTAGAGGAAGCGATTCAACAACCAAGTATTTACGACGTAGCTATCCGCGCTTTACACCGTGCTGGATTACCAATCAATGAAGAACTATTACAGCGAGATTTCTCCATTACTTATGGGGGAGACGAATCTGTTCAAAAAGCATGGGAAACTGTTTATCGAAATGTGGATGAATATTGGGAACTCTATCAACTTGCTGAAAAATTAGTAGATGTTGAGGATTGGTTACAACAATGGCGGTTCCGTCATATGAAAACCGTAGAAAGAATTATTGGTTTCAAAATGGGCACAGGCGGTTCAAGTGGAGTTAATTATTTAAAACAAGTCCTTGATCATCGTTTCTTCCCTGAACTTTGGGACTTACGTACAATTTTATAAACGATAATCTGTCTCTATTTTTCCAATGGAGACAGATTAATACAATCATAAAATCGGAAAAATGGGAGTGTCGGGAATGAAAACACAAGAAAACTGGACTTCAAAAATTGGTTTTATCTTGTCCACTGCAGGGGCAGCAATTGGTCTTGGTGCGATTTGGAAATTACCTTACGTTACAGGTATGAGTGGTGGAGGAGCTTTCTTTCTAATTTTTATCGGCTTTACATTATTAATCGGACTACCTATGCTCATCTCCGAATTTATTATCGGACGATCGACTGGCAAGGAAGCGATTAGTGCCTACCGAGCATTGGTTCCAAACTCGGTTTATGTTTGGATTGGTAGACTAGGCGTGTTAGGAAGCTTTCTACTCCTATCTTTTTACAGCGTCGTTGGCGGCTGGGTACTGATTTATACTTTTAAAAGTTTAACTGGAGCGATTCTTTCAGAAAATGCGGATTATGTCGCATTATTTGGTAGCGTGGTTTCTTCACCTTCAACAACTTTAATTGGTCTCGGCTTATTTGTCCTCATTAACGTAATCGTACTCACTGGAGGCATTCAAGCAGGTATTGAGAGAGCTAATAAAATCATGATGCCTTTATTATTTATCTTCTTTATTGCATTGGTTATTCGTGCATTAACTTTACCAGGTGCTATGGAAGGTGTTCGATTCTTTTTATCGCCAAGCTTTGAAAACATTACAAGACAAGATATCTTATTTGCTCTTGGCCAATCATTCTTCTCACTCGCAGTTGGCTTTTCGTGTATGGTAACTTACAGTAGTTACTTAAAGAAAGATGTGGACCTTGTTTCAAGTGCAAAATCTGTAGTTTGGATGAATATTTTTGTATCCTTACTGGCTGGACTTGCAATATTCCCTGTTGTATTTTCTTTCGGTTTGCAGCCGGATGAAGGACCTGGACTTCTCTTTATGGTACTACCACAAGCCTTTGCTCAAATGCCATTTGGAGCTGTATTCTTCAGTATATTTTTACTCCTCTTTTTATTTGCAACATTAACTTCTTCATTTAGTTTATTTGAGATCATTATTGCAGCGCTCACAGCTAGTGGAAAAAGAACACGTAAACCAACATCTATTTTAGTTGGCCTTGTTATTTTTATGGTGGCCATTCCTTCAGCTTTAAGTTCAAGTCTTTTGAGTGATATATCTATTTCAGGTAAATCTATCTTTGATGCTACGGATTTTTTAGTTAGTCAAATCATGCTTCCTATTGGAAGTTTACTGATCGCTTTATTTATTGGTTATAAAATGGACCGCTCTATCGTTCAACATGAATATATGGTTGGTTATGCAAATCGTTCGAACAGCCGCTTTTTATTTTGGTATGGCACTATGAGGTATCTTGTTCCAATAGCAATTATTCTTGTCTTTATTACAAGCTTTAACTAAGGAGTGATTTAGAATGAAATGGATAGATATTACTCAACCACTGAACACTCAAACAACAACATGGGAAGGTGACGTGCCTTTCACTTATACTTTAAATTATTCAAAGGACCAAACAGGCTCTGTCAACTTAGGTCAAATTCAGACGAGTTTGCACACAGGTACTCATTTAGATGCACCTTTTCATTATGATAATCAAGGTGAAACCATTGAACAATTAGATATTAATCAGTTCATTGGAGTAGCTCAAGTGATTCACTGTGTCTCAATTCCGGTGATTCAACCCGAACATCTTGCAACTATTCAACCAAACATTGATTTTGTATTATTGAGAACTACCAAACAAGCAGCAACCACTTATTTCCCAAAAGAATATAGTGTTTTATCTCCTACTCTTGCCCCTTTCTTACAAGAAAAAGGGGTCAAGTTAATTGGAGTAGACACACCTACAATTGATCCGGTAGATAGTAAAAAGTTGCATGCACATCATGCGCTCCATCAATCAAAAATCGCTATCTTAGAAAACATTGTGCTTAACGAGATTAAAGAAGGTCTCTATGACTGCATTGCGCTTCCTCTTCCTATCGTAGGAGGAGATGGTAGCCCTGTTCGTGCCGTGATTCGATCGGTACAATAAAATAAAGGTTGCGGGGAATTTGTCTGTCACTTTCCCCACAACCTTTATTTTTTTGCAAAAAAAGTATATACTTTGTCGTTATCTGCCACTCCATCGCTTCGCTTCTCGTCAATTTGAACCTCACTGAAACCAGCTTCTAGTAGCAATTGTTTCATTTCTGTTAAACTGGAAAAATAAAGTCTAAATTTTTGGAGTTCTCGCTCGATACTTCTTCCATCAACCCATTGTTCATATGTTAAAAGTGTCTCTGTATATTGTTCTTTCCAATTCATCTCAATTGCATCCGATTGCATCACAATCATTTCATTATCTTCAATTTGAAAAGGCGTGACATTGGTTTCCCCTACTTGAAAATCAGCTGGAAAATAAAAATCAAAAATGAACTGACCTTGTTCTTCTAATGAAGAATAAAAATGCTGAAATAATTTCCGCCAATTTGTAAGTCCTCCCAAAAGGGCAATCGATCCTGTCGGCATAATAATATAACTATAGCTTTCAGATGGATTCATTTCTAATAAATCACCACAATACAATTCCGAAGTCAAGTGACGTTGACTTAACTCTTCCTTACAAATGGATAGCATCTCTTCTGATAAATCAATTCCAACCATTTGTACTCCTTTTTCTACTAAGGGAATAAGCATCCTTCCCGTTCCACATCCTGCTTCTAGCACTTTTCCTGTTGCATCCTTTAATTGTTCATAATAATACTCAATATCTCCGTCTATTGAAGTCCCTATTGGTTTCGTATAATGATAGACCTTTGTGCTCAGAGAACCATATTCAAATCCCATGACCATCAATCCTTTCAAAAAAATCTTTTAACTGTTTCATTGCTTCTTCTAATCTTTCTAGCGGTTGGACAAGTGCTATCCTCACATAATTTTCGCCAGCACTTCCAAAAGCAGTCCCCGGCACCACTACAACTCCCGCTTCCTCTATTAAACGAAATGAAAAGGATACGACATCTGCATCAAATGGTAATTTTGCCCATATAAACATTCCACTTTTCGAAGGTGCAACTTCAAATCCAAGTTCAGTTAATTGATTCACCATAAAAGTATGTCTTTCAGAAAAAATACGACGAACTTCAGAAGTAATTTCTTCAGCATGATGAAGAGCAACGATTGCTGCTTCTTGAATTGGTGCAAATACGCCATAATCTAAGTTCGATTTTAATTGGCGAAGGACATTAATAGAAGCTGCTTGACCTACAAAATAGGCAATTCTAGCTCCTGCTAAACTAAAACTTTTAGACAATGAATTCGTTTCAATCCCTACTTCTTTAGCTCCATCTACCGACAAAAAGCTAATAGGTTGGTTTTCATCGTAATAAAATTCAGAATAAGCAGCATCGTGTACGACTAAAATGTCGTTTTCTTTTGCAAATGCAACCACTTTCTCAAAAAACAAATGAGTAGCCGTAGCTGGAATTGGATTCCCCGGCAAATTTAATATTATTAGTTTTGCTCTTTTTAAAATAGATGCGGGTACTTCTTCAAGTTGAGGTAAAAAATCGTGTTCTGCTTTTAATTCCATTGCATAAGGTTCAGCACCAGCTAAACGAATACCTGCTTCATAAGCTACATAGGCAGGATTGGTAATCAATACAATATCACCTGGTTCACAAAATGCGAGAGGAAGATGAACTAATCCCTCCTGAGAGCCCATCGTTTGTAACACTTCTGTCCGAGGATCTAAATGAACTTGATTTACTCTTTGATAGTAGTCAGCTACTGCTTCATTAAAACGAGTAATTCCACCTAATGTATAGCCGTACTGTTCTGGGTCTGCACTCCATTTAGAGAGTGTATCAATAATTTTCTGAGCTGGTGGTAAATCTGGGCTCCCTACACTTAAATCAATCACTTGTCTCCCTTTCGTTCTAGCTTGTTGAGCCGCTTCTTGAAGTTGATTAAATATGCCTGGCTTAAAATAGTTCATTTTCTGACTTGCTTTCATATCGTTCCCTCCTAGCCTATGTTCCATATTTTACGGCATCAAAAGAAGAGTATCAATTGAAATCTAAAAACCCGTAAATGCTAGTTAAGAACTAACATTTACGGGTTTTACAAACTTGGAGTTAATGCATTGGGAAAAATATGAGTTGGATAGCAAATAAAAAGCCAAAAAAGTAAATGAACGGATGTACTTCTTTTGCCTTCCCAGAAACTAGCTTTAATAAAGGGTAAATAATAAAGCCCATAGCAATTCCTGTCGCAATACTTGAGGTCAATGGCATAGTGAGTAAAATTGCGAAGGTAGGAAATGCTTCATCAAACTCATTCCACTTTACTTTCGCTAAACCATTCATCATATAACTCCCTACAATAATTAATGCAGGAGCAGTGATTGCAGGAACCGTTGCAATTGCTGCTACAATTGGTGAGAAAAATAACGCGACGATGAATAAAAGAGCCACAACTAATGATGTTAGACCCGAACGACCGCCAGCCGCCACACCTGCTGATGACTCCACATAGGCACTAGAAGGCGTTGAACCTAATGAAGCTCCTACTGTGGAAGCCACTGCATCTGCTGTAAGAGCTGTGTTTGCTCTTGGTAAATGGCCATCTTTCATTAAGCCAGCTTGTTCTGCGACACCAATCATTGTTCCTGTCGTATCAAATATAGTCACAAGTAAAAAGGCGAAAACCACGCCATATAGACCATAAGAAAATACACCCATTAAATCAAAATCAAAAAAGACGGGGACAGGCGGTAAAGAGACAATTCCATCCACATGAAGCATATCTAAAAAATAGGCAATTAAAGCTGTAATAAACATACCAATAAACAACGCACCGTGGATTTTTCTAGCTGTTAATATCAGTGTAATAAAAATACCCGCGATGGCTAGTGCGGTCATCGGTGCAGTCACGTCTCCAAAAGTTACAAAGTTTACTTCATCCGATACAACAATCCCAGACATTCTTAATCCTAGAAAAGCAATAAACAAACCAATTCCGGCTGTGATTCCTATTTTTAAGGGAACAGGAATTGCGTCTAGTAACATCTCTCTAAACTTCGTGAATGCAAGTAGTAAAAAAAGGATACTCGCAATAAATACTGCTCCTAAAACCGTTTGATAACTAATTCCTTGAACTGCCACAACACTTGCAAAATAAGCATTCATTCCCATACCAGGTGCTATTGCAATTGGATAGTTTGCAAACAAAGCCATAATTAACGTACCGATTACTGCAGAAGCAATAGTAGCTATAAACACTTGATCAAAGGGCACACCTGCTGAAGCTAAAATACTTGGATTGACAATAATGATGTAAGCCATCGTAACAAATGTAGTAATTCCTGCAATGACTTCAGTTCGAACCGTTGTTTGTAATTCTTCTAAATTAAAATATGTTTTCATTCTTCCACCAGTTTCTTTTGATATTTATCATCTACTCAACTATTATGCACCGTTCATTTATCAGAAACAAGTAGTTCGTTATTTTTATTCCCCTACTTGCCGTCTACAGAAGAAACGATTTTAAAAGAAGCTGCATTTCCCTGTGGCGGAATAGACTTTGTCAAACGACCATCATAAAATATCTCCAATACATCGCCTTCTTGAATATTTTTCACTGCATCTCCATCTAAATCACCTAAATGGAATGTAACGGCATCTCCTATTGCCTCATTATTGCCTCTCATCGATTCAATATTGATTAATGATACATCTGTTCCTACGATGGATTGAACACTGCCTTTAACAACATGAGTAGCTTGAATCGATGACGAATTTTCAGGTGTTGTAGCTGCAGGATTATCTGATTTTTTTCCACAAGCCACTAGCGATAAACTAATGATTGCTACTAATAGAATCAACTTTTTTCTCATACGTTCGCCTCCTTCTTTTTCTCTTTTCCCTTCCTTCACTTGATAAAACAAAAACATAACTTCTCAAAATAAGAAGTTATGTTCCTGTTAGTCTTCCAAGTATTTTGCCTCAATTCGTTTTAAAGAAAAGAAACGCTCGCCCAGTGGATCTAATTCAGACTCAGAATAATTCAAAGCAATTCTTTCACCTAAATGCTGAAATTCTACAGTCAGTAGTGTCCAGCCTTCATATCGTAATAATTCTTTGCTTAAACTCGAATAAAACGTCTGTGCCATTAACTCCTCAGCAATGATGTCGTGTGGTGCTAAATCAACTTGCACAAGAATCTTTCCATCTTCTAATTGAGCAGCTTCTATTTGATCCCCTTGATCTACGACTTGATTGACTACATTTACTAATTGTGCTTCATCGATTGTTCCTTGATTAGTGCCCTCTGTTCTTTTGTTCTCATCAGAGCACGCAACTAATAACATTAATGAAGCAATGATGACCGGAAAAATAAATTTCTTCACACTCATTCTCCTTTATCCATTACTCTTCTTCCCTATTAAATTATCACAATTACCTTGGCTTAACTATCTTATTCATACAATCTTTTCTTTCCTCTCAACAAAAGTTCAATAATTCGTCTTATTCCATGAAA
>JASLCF010000184.1 GCA_030146155.1 Savagea sp. | reverse complement strand
CCAGCGTTTTGATGTGGTGTACCGGCTAACAATTGATTTAAATCATGAGTCACTTGAAGTTGTTTCTTTTGGTCCAACGCAGTATGAATCACTAATCCTTGAGTGAGTAACTCATTGTATTTGTTTTGAAATTGCTGCATGATACTTTCTTCCGAAGTCTCTTGAGGTAGCGTAGAACGAAAGGCTTCAAGCAAATCATGAGACAGACGATCAAGTACAAAATCTGCATACATTTGATGCTTTTGTTGTTTTTGTTTAATGGTTAACTGGATTGGAAAATGGAGTGCCTCATCCAATTGTTGTTCATTTAATAATTGTTGCTCATACATCAATTTTAATAAACGCTCTTGTCTTTTTTTAGTGTCCTCAAAATGTTGAATCGGATTATATTTTGCTGGATTGTTTGGAATGGCACTAATAAAAGCGATTTCTGCGGGATGAAGCTGTTGCAAAGGTTTAGAAAAATAAAATGTTGCAGCGGCCCCAATACCGTAGACACGATTTGAGAAATACATTTCATTTAAATACATTTCTAAAATTTCTTCTTTGGAAAAGGTTTGTTCGAACTTTCTTGCAAGGAGTAACTCTTTTACTTTACGTTCATAAGACTTTTCAGTATGTAAAAATTTCATTCGAATGAGTTGTTGCGTAATCGTTGACGCACCTTGCTGAATGGATTGTTCAGAACTATTAATGGCAACCGCTCGGGCGATAGATGCCAAATCAAAACCCTTATGCTCATAAAAAATCCGGTCTTCACTTAATATAAAGAGTTGCTGAGCAAAATAGGGAATTTCCTCAAGTGTCAGAGGGCTTCTCCACTCTGTGAAATACTCTGAAAATATTTCTCCATCTTTATCCTTCAGCACCACGGGTAAAGGCTGTTCAATGACTTGAAAATCACTTAATTGTTCAAATTCTTTAGTGGTGATGGTTGCTGTTCGCCACTCATCGACAAGTTGGATTTGTACCCAATAAATAAAAGGGAGGAGACTTAAGAAAATAATAATTCCCAAAGCTCTCTTCATGAAAATTCACTCCTTTACACAAAAAAACTACTCTCATTGTACCATCATAGAGAGTAGTTCGTTTGCTTATTTTTGATGAGTTTGTCGGTAGGCGAGGAAATCTTCGAAATCCATTGTTTTCTTTTTTCTTGCAAAATGAAGCAGGATAAAGCCAAGAATAAAGAGACTGCCAGTAACTAAGAAAACAGCAGAAATACCAATGAAGCCACTAACAATTCCACCAAACATCGGACCGATGATATTCCCTAAAAATCTAAAACTTGTATTATAACCCATGACCTCTCCTTGTACTTGTATAGGAGCTTCTCTTCTAACAAGTGCAGTCGTAATAGGAATCATACCTCCAGACGAAATGCCGAATAAAAGGCGTAAGAGAACGAGTTGCCATAAACTCGTTGCGAAGGCTTGGGGAATGATAAAGAGAAAAGAAAGTAATAAAAGGGCGGAGAGTACTTTTTCGTAGCCAATCGCATCCCCTAGTTTTCCCCATTGCCTTGCAAAGAGTAAGTTACCTAGTCCTGCTGCACTAAACGTAATACCTGCTAAAAAAGCTACTTCTTGTGCGCCTGTTAACTCTGAGACATAGAGAGAGAGTAGAGGTTGAATACTAAAGTTTCCAATTTGAATGAGTGTTGTTACGAGCATCACATTTAACATCAAAGGGTGTTTAATCATGCTAGAAAGAATCGTCCATCTAGAATAATCAATTTTTGTTTTTGAAGTTTGTTTTTTGACTTCTCGGATTCCAAAGAATACCAAGACAGTAGCTATACCTACTGTTGCGGATGTAATCATAAATGTATATTGAAAACCAAATTGATCGGCAAGTAAGCCTCCGAATACCGGACCGAATAATGTACCTGATACACTACCCATCTGAAGTGTACCTAACATTTTTCCAGCTTCATTTCGGTTGACTTGTGAAGAGATAAACGCCATTGAGGTAGGAATAAAACCGGTGACAACACCCATAAAGAGGCGTAAGAAGAAAAAGGCTTCAACAGATTGAACAAAGCCCATCAGTAATACTGAAATTGCAATTCCTGTACCATTAATAAGTAGAATAGGCTTAAAACCAAATTTATCCGCAACTCGCCCCCAGATCGGTGACATGATGAGCGCTGTAATAAATGTGGCACCGAAAATTAAGCCTGCCCATTTTTGAATATAAGCATCTGAAAAATCTCCAAATGTGGTAATATAAAGCGATAGGAATGGCATAATCATCGTCATCGTGCCCGCTACTAAAAAATTGGCAAACCACATGATAATAAAATTCCTTTTTAACCTGTCCATGAAGTGACCTTCTTTCAAAAGTGAAGAGTTTGTTACATTTAGTATAGAATAGTTCGAGACTCGAATAAAGGAACATGCTTTTTGATCGAATTCATTGAGGAGATATGATAGAATAATGAAGGTGATTCTAATGAAAAAGAAAATTTCAATTGTAATGATTGTTATTGCATTAATGGTCTTAGCGGCGTGTTCGAAAAAAGAAGAACTCCCAAAAGAACAATCAACTGCAACTAACAAACCACAAGAAGAACAAACTAAAGAAAAGCAGGAGGAAAAGAATATGTACCCACAATTAACACAAGAAGTAAAAGATAACGAAGCATTAGTAGTGATGAATACGAATAAAGGTGCTATTAAAATTAAGTTATTCAAAGAGCAAGCGCCTAAAACAGTAGAAAACTTTATTACTCACGCAGAAAATGGCTATTACGATGGCATTATTTTCCATAGAGTGATTCAAGACTTCATGATTCAAGGTGGAGACCCGACTGGTACTGGTATGGGTGGAGAAAGTATTTATGGTAGTACTTTTGAAGATGAATTTACTATGGATTTATTCAACCTTCGCGGTGCATTATCAATGGCTAATGCGGGTCCGGGAACAAATGGAAGTCAATTCTTTATCGTTCAAAATGGACAAGCTCCAGCTTCAGCTGCTCAATTAACAGATGGTGGCTGGCCAGCAGAAATTGCAGAAGCTTATGAAAAAATGGGCGGTACACCACATTTGGATCAAAAACACACTGTATTTGGACAAGTAATTGAAGGCATGGATGTTGTCGATGCAATTGCTGCTGTTCAAGTTGGTGCACAAGATAAACCCGTTGAAGATGTTGTTATTGAATCAATTGACGTTTTACAAAAATAATCGAAATTGATGAAAAAGGAAGTGAACGGAAATGAATGACTTATTCACCATTCTTATGCCATTCCTCTATTTCCCAGAAGATAAATCAGAATACATTCCAGCTGCGATTTCTTTCTTTATATTCATGGTACTGATGGTTATTACGTTTCGTTGGATATTAAAAATCTCTAAGAAACAAGAATTAGAGACAAAGGATTTAGAAGAAAAAATTCGCAAAGAACGTGAAATGAAACAACATCACGAACTTTAAAAAAATGCCAAGTGGAAATTTTCCACTTGGCATTTTTTATAGACATTGTTAGTCGATTGTATGATGAAGTGCTGAACTGTAACGAGTCCTTTTTGAAACCTTTTTACTTTAGTGCTCTGATGATACGCTGAACACCATCTTCAATAAGTGAGAAAGGAGCGGCTACATTCATACGTAAA
>JASLCF010000069.1 GCA_030146155.1 Savagea sp. | reverse complement strand
TACAAAAGCGATTGGCGAAACAGTCACTGCCAAAATAAAGAATGGAGTACTTCGTAAATACCAAGGCAGCTTGTCATCGTATTTTTTGGTCATCTGTCACACCTACTTCCACGATTGTAAAATAGAATCTAACTTTAAGTTCACATTTTTTCATCACTTTCAACAACTAATCTTAAAACTCAGCACAAATAAAAAAAGATAAACATTGCTACTACAAGGTTTACCTCCCTTTATTTAGTTTACCTATAAACTAAATGTCCGCTTCTTGATTTTCAAAGCAACCATCTGTTTGAACTAACCATGGCTCACCTGTTAACGCATCAACCGCATGAATTGCCCCGTGTGCAGCAGGAAAAATCTCCGTCAGTCCCTCAACAAAAACATGAATCAATACTCCTTCTTCTATTAGTTGATGATCATATTGGTATCTGTAATCAAAATGAAGATATTGAGCCAATTGTTGAATGGCTTGCTCTGGATGAATCAGCGGTTCAGATTGAATGGCTACTGTTTCATAAAACAGAGAAGGACATTCCATGTAACTGACTTGATTGGTTTTTTTATCAAGATGAATGAGCAGTTCTTCCGTTAAAGGAACCTTCTCAATCACTCCTTCAAACACAAACTCAATGGCGTCCTCTTGATCAATTGTTGCACATAATTGGACTGCTACTTGTAAATCTAAGCGTTTGATAAAAGCATGAACTTCATTCAATTGAGCTTCACTCACTGCTATATCAGAAACGCGTTCTTCAAACAAGCGTTCTAAACGTCCATCGTGATGCACAAAGGACTGCGAGGTGAAGACGTCATACACGAGGTGCACTTTACCATCCCCTCCTTGATAAGTTGCCGGATCAAATGTTTGGTAACAGAGGCGTGGTTGTACTTTTTGAATGACTTCTTGTTTGATTGCTTCCACATCTTGTTTGTGCTCAGTTGGAATGAGTCTAACTTCCCCTCTTGGAAACACGAGTTGCTCAAGTTCTCCTGTTCGTGAGAGTGTCATTGCGATTTCAAAAATAGGTAAAGCATGACCGTCTGGCGTTCGCATAGACCAACTGACGATCATTTGCTCATCTAATGAATAACTGCTTACCAGCGGGAATTGAGTCAATACATGCGGAAATAAACGTTTGCCATACGCTCGAGCTTGCTCAAAAAGGACAGCAGACGTTAAGTCAGGTTGCTCCGTTTCACTTTCTACTGTACGATAAAACGTTTCAAAAGGGGCAAATTGGGTTTGTCCCTCTGCCTCAGCGATTATTTCATCCTCTTTCATCCAAATGAAACGCTCATTTTCTTTCTTGCAACAATCTGCATTCAACCACTCAGTGATGGTCTCAATCATTGGCATTTGACTCATACATTCACTCCTCTAATGGCTTTGCTGTTTTTAATGGCCATCCTTCACCTGTTTGTGCATCGATTATCGGACGATCCATATAAAATACACGGTCTTTAGTTAACCGAATCGTTTCGTCACCTTCAAAAGTATCCTTCCAAATGATTTTTTGTTGCAAGGACTCTCTAATGATTTCTAAAATAATCGCTTCGTCTACTAATGGTTGAGTAAGAGGAGCGAACGAAGAGTCAATTAATGGCGTCACACTCAAACGTGTCAAATGACCTGTACCACTAGTGATTTCTACAAATCCGATGGCTGTCACTGCATTCCCTGCTATTTCTTCATACACATTAAACAGATGACTACCGCCTTCTTCTTCAATGGATCGGCAAATGAACATCCTGTTGGGATATAGCTGACTTAATTGCTGTGCAGCTTTATGCTCTTCTGGAGTCATTGGCTCGAGCAAATCAAACTGCTCTACCAAAAACTCATTTTCATCCACTTGTTCAATAGAAAGATTGTTAAACGCATAAACTAAATGAAACAAATCGTCGCCCTTTTCATAAATGCGCTCATCTTGCTGTTCCCAACAACGTTGCAATTGAATTCGCTCCATCACTTGGTCTTTCCAATTGTCAGGTAATTCACTAGGCTCTCCTTCTAGAAACTCGATCGGACTCACGACATTATAAAAGTCAATGAGCTGGCCATCTGGTCGAAACGTCGCCGTTGGTTCTTCGACTTCAACCTCTCTCCCCTCACATTGTTCATGCTTCCATTCAAGCGTGACATAGCCCGATTCTTCGATTGCCGCGACTTGCTGTGGATAGGCAGGTGAAATGTAAGGCTGCAATCCCCTTTGCCATTTTTGAAGAAGCAACTGCCATTCTTCCTGTTGAAGCGGCTCTTTCTCCTCAGTTTCACATTCAATATAAATAGACGTGAGTCGTCCTTGTTCATCCTCTTGACAGTCGATTTGAAAACCCTCTTCAGCATGGCTATACAGATAACTTCCAGATTGTATGGTTTCTTCAAATGACTCGTTAGGTGCGATTATCTGAATCAGTGATTGATATTTCATTCTTTCCCTCCAATTTCATTCCAAAATTGTGTTGAATACACGGATTCCGGTAGTTTTTGATACAATAATTTTCCTTCATAAGTTGCTTCAGACAATAAAATAGGGTCTTTTAAGCGCTTCGCGATTTTGATTTGATACGTATAAGTAGAAGCTAACATCAATTGATCAATCGGGTGTGCAAGTGCTGGATCAAGTGATACTTTCTTCAATTCTTGTAACGCTAGTTGTTCTTTACCTTGTAAAAACAATGTCTTCCCATACTCTAAATGTAAAAAACCTTGATAGATTTCACCTGGTGTATCTTCAATGAGCTGATGATAGAAATGTAACGCACGTGCGACATCGACTTCAAATGTCGTGTGAATATGCATTTGTACCAACCATAAGAAGTGTTTAAAATCTTTGTCTTCCGAAAAGGCGCTATAACTCTGAGCCTTTCTTAAGTAATGATAAAACGTTTCTAAATCAAATTGGATGATACTATTCGCTAAAGCCATGCGAAGTTGTTCGTTCATTAAATAATACATATGGTTTTTATTACCAAACGTTATCATTCGTTCAATACAAGCAAGACTTCGACTAAATTCACCAATCGCCGCATATAATAAGGCTTCCGTATGCCACCACTCCAATTGCTTCATCGGTTTCGGTTGCATAATAAACTGACGGATATCTGCTTCTTTTTGTTTCAATACATTCGCAGCCTCTTCAAATGCGCCGTGAAATAATTTCAACTTCACTTGCATCATAATCGTATCCATCCATTCATCAATGGCTTGAAGGCGTTTAAACACATCCTCTGCATGCACGAATTGAACGAGACTATCCTGTTGTTCAATCGTACGAGCGACGGCGACATGATAAGCTAACCGACCTCCAGAGAAACGTTCCGAAAAGCTAAATTCTTTAGGCACTAAATTGACAATTTCTTGTGCATTGGCTCTTAGGGAATCTGTTGCACGAATCGTTTCCTCTATACGCATTAACAACTGAATTTCTTCATCTTCTGTTTCTCCAAGCAATTCACTTACTGAAGTATCCAAAGCATCTGCTAAATAATGCAGGTTTTCGATCGAAGGTTTAGCTTTATCATTTTCAATTAAGCTTAACATTCCTTTCGTCATTTGTTCGCCGGCTAATTGCACGAGCGTTAACTGCTTTTGTTGTCTTCTCATCCGAATGCGGCTGCCTAATGTTTTCATCTGTTTCACCTCTTTTATCAAGTATATCAAATATCGCAT
>JASLCF010000168.1 GCA_030146155.1 Savagea sp. | reverse complement strand
TTAGTTGGCAGTCTGTCGCTGATTTAAAAACACTTCCTATGGCAGAGGGCGACCGTTTGAATTTAGAATTTGCAGTGGCTTTTGACGGCGTTTTACAAGGAACTGTACATTACACACCGACTTATGAATTATTGCATACAGAATTAATCGCTACGAATCAATCAGGAAGGGAAGACAAGTAATGGATCGTACAAATGAAGTAGAAGTAGTTGTTATCACAGGTATGAGCGGCGCAGGAAAGTCAGTAGCCATGCAAAGCTTCGAAGATTTAGGTTTTTTCTGTATTGATAATTTACCACCAGAACTGATGCCGACTTTCTTAGAATTGATGATGAAATCGGAAAATAAAATGAGAAGAATTGCAGCGGTGATGGATACGCGAGGCGGCGATTTATTTCACTCACTAACCCATGCACTCGACCAAATATCCTCATTAGAACATGTGACAACAACCGTTTTATTTTTAGAGGCCTCTGATGAAACATTAGTGAGCCGTTATAAAGAGACAAGAAGAAACCATCCGTTATCCAATTCAGGCACGATTCTAGAGGGCATTCATCGTGAACGACTGGCTTTATCCGAGATTAAAGGACATGCCAAAATGATTGTGAATACTTCTGGTATGAAGCCGAAAGTATTAAGAGAACAGTTAATGTCTGCTTTTTCTACACAAGAAAAAGAACCTTTCCGTGTGCACTTTACTTCCTTTGGTTTTAAACATGGCATGCCGATTGATGCGGATGTTGTCTTTGATGTACGTTTTTTACCTAACCCTTTTTATATTGAAGAGTTGCGACCGAAAACAGGGAATGATAAAGAAGTTTATGATTACGTTTTAAAATGGAACGATACACAACTGTTAATCGAAAAATTAACAGACCTCTTTCAATTTATTATTCCACAATATAAAAATGAAGGCAAAGCACAAGCAGTCATTGCTTTTGGCTGTACAGGTGGACAACACCGCTCTGTCACACTTGCCAATTATTTTAGTGACTATTTCAAAGATGATTTTACGGTGATGTTATCCCATCGTGACATTGATAAGAAAGGGAAGTGAGGATGTGGAACGAAAAAAAGTTGTTGTGTTCGGCGGTGGTACGGGCTTATCTACGCTCTTACGCGGCTTAAAAACACAACCTTTGGCACTGACTGCCGTCGTAACAGTTGCAGACGACGGCGGTAGTTCAGGCCGTATTTTAAAGGATTTCAATATCCCTCCTCCCGGTGATGTCAGGCAAGTGATGGGAGCGCTTACGGATGAGGGGCATTTATTTGATGATATGTTTCAATATCGTTTTGCCAATGGGGACGAATTAAAAGGTCATTCTCTAGGAAATTTGATGTTAACGGCTTTAACAGATTTAACCGGAGATTTCTCCTCTGCTGTGCAACAATTGAGTAGTTTTTTTCATTTAAAAGGGAAAGTACTGCCAGTTGCAAACGAGCGCATGACCTTACATGCGGAATTAGAAGATGGCACGATTGTCACTGGTGAATCTAAAATTCCAATGTATGGTTCTAAGATTCAGAAAGTCTATTTGTCTCCCCAAGAGGTAGAGGCATTACCTGAAGTATTGCAAGCCATTGCAGAGGCGGATACGATATTGATTGGACCAGGCAGTTTATATACAAGTATTATCCCAACACTCCTTGTGAAAGAGGTCAAAGAAGCCATTATTCGAAGTCAAGCAGATAAAGTATACGTGGCCAATTTGACGAGCCAAGTCGGTGAAACTGCAAACTATACGACTTCTGAACATATTCAGGCACTCGTTGATCATGTCGGCACACAGTTTTTGACAGCAGTCATTGTCCATGATCATGAGCAACTCACAGAAGAGGAACGTTTATTGACAGAAAGTGAGCAAGTTCGCTTAGTTGAGATTGATTTTGATGCCATTGAACAATACAACCTCCAAGTTTACCGTGCAAATATCGCCTCTTTTATCAATGGTCGAATGGCACATGATCCCGATAAAATTGCGAAATTGGTCGAACAGTATTATAATAGTTCGAATGAATAAGAAGTAGAGGAGGAAAGAGATGTCATTTGCATCTAAGGCGAAAAAAGAATTGACTCAAGTCGAATGTGACGATTGTTGCTTACTTGCAGAGACAGCTGCTTTCATAAGAATGAACGGTGCCTTGTCATTATCCAATAGACAGATGAGTATAGATATACAGACAGAGAATGCGGCAATTGCGCGCAGAATGTATTCCAATATCAAGCATCTATTTCAAGTTAACGTTGAGTTGCTCGTGCGTAGAAAGATGAGATTGAAAAAAAATAATGTGTACATTTGTCGAATTCGTAAAGAAGCGAAACCTTTATTGGAGAAATTGAGTATACTTAAAGAGGGGTATGGTTTTACAGGAAAGATTGACCCTGAACTCATCGCCAAGGATTGTTGCAAACGCTCTTATTTACGAGGTGCTTTTTTAGCAGGTGGCTCTGTAAATAACCCTGAGACTTCGTCGTATCATTTAGAAATCTTCACATCGTATGAAGAACATAGTGAAGCACTAGTTGATTTGATGAATGAATTCCAATTGAATGCCAAAGCCATTGAACGGAAAAAAGGGTATATCGCTTATTTAAAGGAAGCAGAGAAAATTTCTGACTTTCTAGGCATCATTGGTGCACATGTCTCCTTGATGAAATTCGAAGATGTGCGTATTATTAGAGATATGCGCAACAGTGTCAATCGACTGGTTAATTGTGAAACCGCGAATTTAAATAAAACCATTAGCGCAGCTCAAAGACAGGTAGAAAATATCAAACTCATTGAAGCAACGATTGGGATTGAAGAGTTACCTGAACGATTACAAGAAATTGCAAGACTTCGTGTGAAACACCAACATGTGACCTTACAAGAACTAGGGGAATTATTATCCACTGGAACTGTCAGTAAGTCAGGTGTCAATCATCGACTCAGAAAGATAGAAGAAATTGCAAATGAGTTGCGAGATAAAGGACTAACGATTGCTAAGGAGGAAACAGAATGAAAGACGTTGAAGTAGAAGTAAAATTAAAAACAGGATTACAAGCACGACCTGCTGCACTATTCGTACAAGAAGCGAATCGATTCACAGCAGAAGTATTTCTTGAAAAAGACGGACGTAAAGTCAATGCGAAAAGTATTATGGGTGTCATGAGCTTAGCGATTGCAAGAGGTTCAATGATTACCTTATTCGCAGATGGCATTGATGAAGACGAGGCATTAGTCGCGTTGAAAAAATTAGTAGAAGAAGCAGAATAAAAAAATTGGAGATGTGTGCAGTGAGCATGCATCTTTTTGTGGCTCTATGTCAAAAAAACGTTGGTGAAGAATTGTAGCCTTCAGATATAGGGTGATGATAGAACTCGTTTGGAAATCGGTTTACCTGATTTCTAGGCGAGTTCTTTTGGTATGAGGTATCTAATTAACGCGTTGCTTTCGGTTCCAGATGGTTACTTTGCTAGGGCGCTCGCTGTGCTTCCTCGTCGCAAAAAAGATCATACCTGTAACGCTAAGTCCTCAAGGATTCGCCATCTTACACTGCAAGTAACTGAAATCTATTCATCCATTCAATCTAGCTACACAAAATCATACGGCCATTCATACTGATGTGATTTATTGATAGGTGACTTCCAAAAATTTTAATTAAAAGGAGGTTCATTCGTTTTTTATAAGGATTGTTTTATTGCTGTATAATCTGCATTCATATCAATCGTTTTTTCTATCGATTTAAATTGTTTTACTACTAACTTAGCTAATTGAAGTGCAGAGCGGCGACTCGGGTGGGATAGCGTGACAGGTAAGACCCGGCAGGAGCAAGGGTTTCGCGACGAGGCGGCTTACCGCACGCCCCACCGGAACGCGTCCGCTCAGAACGAAAACAGCGTGTAAATAGATGACTGAGTTCCCTATTAAATGATAAAAGACGTGAGTGAAATAATGGAACTCTTTTTGTTAAAATAGTAAGAATATTTGTACAACTTCAAAAAAGTATTGTATAATCATTGGCAATCTGTAAGGAAAAGATAAGTGATAGAAAGAAGGCTAAACAATGGAATCAAAAGAATTGATGCAACATGCACAAGAAATGTACCCTTGGTTGATTGAAGTGAGAAGAGATTTCCACCAACATCCTGAGTTAGGAATGGAGGAATATCGTACGAAAGCACAAATCATCAACTACTTAGAGGAACTCGAAATCCCCTACATAGATGAGATTGCACATACGGCAGTCGTTGGGTTGATTGAAGGGACTGCGGATGGAGCAAATCGGACAGTGGCTTTACGTGGAGATATAGATGCATTACCTATTTTAGAAATGAATGAAGTGCCTTATCGTTCAAAAAACGAAGGCAAAATGCATGCTTGCGGACATGATGCGCATACGACGATTGTGTTAGGTGCTGCTAAATTTCTTCAGGCACATCGGCATCTCTTTTCAGGGACAGTGAAGTTATTTTTCCAACCAGCTGAAGAGACGGTGGGTGGAGCAGATCCAATGATTCAAGCGGGTGTGATGGACAACCCAAAAGTAGATGCAGTGTTTGGTTTACACGTGGACACACATTTTCAAGTTGGAGAGATTGGTGTGCGTTACGGTCAGATGAATGCCTCTTCTGATACGATTGAGCTTACGATTATTGGAAAGAATGCGCATGGTGCTTATCCGAGTGAAGGAGTAGACGCAATTGTCATCGCCGCACAAGTAATATCAGCGATTCAAGCGATTGTGAGTCGAAATATTGATGCAAGAGATTCAGCGGTCATTACGCTAGGCACAATTGAAGGGGGTACCCAAAGTAATATCATTGCAGAGGAAGTCAAAATTACGGGAACAGTGCGTGCCTTAGATCCAGCTATTCGGGCATATGTTTTGCAACGAATTGGTAAAGTAGTGGCTGCTGTGACGGAAAGTTTCGAAGCGACTTATCGTTATGATATTGGAGATGATGGTTATCCTGCTTTAGTCAATACAGACGAGATGGTTGATATTGCGAAGGCATCAGGGGAAGCTTTATTAGGAAGTGAAAATGTGACAGTGATGGATTTACCAACGATGGGGGCAGAGGACTTTGCCTACTTTGCACAAGCTGCTCCGAGTGCATTTTTCCGTTTAGGGACGGGCAATAAGGCAAAGGGAATTATTCACGGGGCTCATACACCTCAATTTAATATCGACGAAGATGCACTAGTCATAGGTGTCGCTTTACAAGTTCAAAATGTGCTTCATTTCTTAAACGGTCAACAGTTACAAGAACAACAAGAAATGAAGAACTTTGTGCAAGTATAACTAAAAAGCCGTACATTCTATTAAAAGAATGTACGGCTCAATTTGTTTAGTTTAATTCGTTACGTGTTAAAATATGGTCAATTAAGCCATACTCTTTCGCACGTTCTGCAGTCATGAAATTATCACGGTCTGTATCTTTCGCGATGACTTCAATCGGTTGGCCTGTACGTTCAGCCATAATATGGTTGAGTTTATCACGTAAGAATAAGATGCGTTTTGCTGCGATATCAATCTCAGTAGCTTGTCCTTGTGCACCGCCGAGTGGTTGGTGAATCATTACTTCTGAGTTAGGTAGGGCATAACGTTTCCCTTTTGTACCTGCTGTTAATAAGAAAGCACCCATAGATGCAGCCATCCCTACACAAATCGTTTGAATATCAGGTTTGATGAATTGCATTGTATCGTAGATAGCCATCCCTGCTGTGATACTGCCACCTGGTGAGTTGATATAGATAGAGATATCTTTGTTTGGATCCTCTGCTTCTAAGAAAAGCAATTGAGCAACGACAGCGTTTGCTACGTTATCATCAATTCCTGATCCTAACATGATGATACGGTCTTTGAGAAGGCGTGAGTAAATATCATAAGCACGCTCTCCACGACTTGTTTGTTCAATTACTGTAGGTACTAAATTCATAACTAATTCCTCCTTAGCGAAATCATTTCACTTAATCTATCTCTACTATATCCTCTATGGTCAAGGATGGTCAAATGATATACTCAAAGAAAATCAAAAGAAAAGAGGAACGCGCATGAAGCATCATTTACAAAAAAATCCACCGTCACTCGATGCAGGTGGTTATTTAAAAGAATCGACAGTGCCCACTCAGCCGTTGTATGTGAAAGACATTTTACTCGTTAACAAATGGAACGCATTGCCACCTACATTCGATCCAGGTGAAGATCAAACGACGCGACAAGCCTTTGAAGAGATGCGTCTGGCTGCAAAACAAGAAGGAATTACGTTAACAATCATCAGCTTTTACCGGTCGTATGACTATCAAACACAGCTCTATACGAATTATGTGAAGCGAGATGGACAAACGGCAGCTGACCGTTATAGCGCACGTCCAGGTCATTCAGAACATCAATCTGGCTTAGCAATCGATATTGGCGATGCAAAAGATGAAGAGATGTGGTTTAGTCAGGCTTTCGGGAACACTGAAGCGGGCAAGTGGTTGTCTACCCACGCAAGTTCTTTTGGCTTTATTCTTCGTTATCTGAAAGGAAAAGAAGAGATTACGGGTTATATGTATGAACCGTGGCATTTCAGATATGTTGGTGTTGCAGTCGCAGAAGAAATCATCTCACAAGGTTTGACACTGGAAGAGTATTTAATTCCATGGGTAGAAAAGTAGAATGAGTGCTTCAGCTTTTGAAGAGATTCTGTTATACTAGGAGATGTTGTTTGTCCCCGTAGTGTAATGGATAACACGTAAGATTCCGGTTCTTAAGATTCGGGTTCGACTCCTGACGGGGGCGTAAAAGAATAGGCGATCTCAATAGCAATGAAAAGTCTTTAACCTTTAGCGAGTAGGTTGAAGGCTTTTTTTGTTTAGTCCATTTAAAAAAATCTATAATTTGTAAATATTAACATTATGACTTAAATTATACATTGTATGATGGTATATTAGAGAGAAGGAGGAGATAAGAATGAAGAAAATTGTATCATTTATTCTAGCATTTGGGTTATTGATTCACCTATCGACCGCTCATGCAGCGACAACGTTTACAGATGTAAAGCATTATGTAAAAGAAATTGAGTTTTTAGCCAACAAAGGAATTATTAACGGGTATAAGGATGGTACTTTTAAACCACAAAATAAGCTAACTCGTTCACAAGCAGTGTTGATGATTATGCGTGACAAAGCAATTGAAGATTACTCTGTCTATCCTAACCCAGGATTTGTGGATGTTCCTACAACGCACCCTGCATATAATGAGATTGCAGCAGCAGTTCATTTAGGCATTGTGTCAGGTTATGAAACAAAAGGGAAAAAAGAATTCAAACCAGCTGCCAATTTGACTAGAGCTCAAATGGCAAAAATTATGGCGATTTCCTATGGTCTTCAAACGAATCAAAAAGCTCATTTTAAAGATGTGAAAGCTGGCAATTGGTCAGAACCTTTTATCGACGCATTATTTTTTAACCAAGTGACAACTGGGTACCCAGGCCATTTATTTAAACCAGCAGAAGAAATTACAAGACTTCATTTTTCATTATTTATGGCAAGACATTTAAACGATGATTTTAAACAACCCGAGCAACAACCAGCACCAAAACCAGAACCAAAGCCAAATCCAACACCAGCACCTCCAAAAGGTGATCCGACGGATGGATTATATGTTATTCCAGGTGCACCTACTCAATTTAAAAATTGTACTGCTTTAAGAGAGTATTATCCAAAAGGTGTTCAAAAAGGTCATCCTGCTTATGAAAACAGATTAGACCGAGACCAAGACGGTTGGGCTTGTGAAATCAACTAAATAGACGAAAGAAGAGATAAGACAATTCGTTTTATCTCTTTTTGTTTTCATTGTAATTGGATGGATAGAACTTAATAGAAATAGGGAAGGAAAAATAAAGAATCTTGAAATCATAAAAAAGAATCATTTGAATTAAAAATCGCAATGATTGATTTTTATACGCTGTGAAAAGTAGTGAGCTGCTCACAAACCTTGGTACTATCCCTAAAAAATATAGAAAAAATAGAAAAAACAACAAAATAAACCGCTTACAGGTTATAATATTCAGAATATTACTAATAAACGTATTGTTTTCTGAACATTAGTTTGTTAGAATCGATAATCAACGGGATAAATATGAAATTGGATTTCACATTGTGCAATTCGGGTCGTTTTGCAATTTGTGGTAAAAACTTGGGGTGAGAGAATGTTCAGTTATATTGTTAAAAGGTTTTTTATGATGATCGTTACAATTTTCGTTGTTGCAACACTTACTTTCGTACTTATGAAAGCGGTACCAGGTTCTCCGTTTGATGGGGAGAAAAATACGAATCCGATTGTACAAGAAAACTTAAATAAGTTTTACAAGCTGGATCAGCCGTACATCGTACAATACGGCGGTTATTTAAAATCAATTGTTACATTTGACTTTGGTCCATCGATTAAAAAGCCAAATGAATCAGTCAACACATTGCTAGGAAGAGGATTCCCCGTATCGTTTGAACTAGGAATGTACACAATACTTGTCGCAACACTATCAGGTATATTATTAGGAACAATTTCTGCATTAAGACATAACTCAATTATTGACTATGCAGCGATGACATTTGCAGTGGTTGGAATCTCCATCCCTAACTTTGTATTAGGAACGATTTTGATTCAACAATTATCCGTCAATGCGGGAATATTCCCCGTCGCCACCTGGAGTAGTCCGATGCATATGGTTTTACCGATATTAGCATTGTCTACAGGTCCGATGGCAGTTATCGCCCGTTTAACAAGATCGAGTATGCTTGAAGTATTAACACAAGATTACATACGTATGGCCCAATCGAAAGGGTTATCAACCTTTAGGATTGTCACAAGACATGCTTTACGAAATGCGTTAATGCCAGTCGTAACGATTATGGGAACATTAATGGCTGGAATTTTAACAGGAACTTTTGTTATTGAAAAAATATTTGCAATTCCTGGAATGGGACGCTATTTCGTTGAAAGTATTTCAAGTCGTGACTATCCAGTAATTATGGGATCAACTGTTTTCTATAGTGCATTTTTAGTTTTCATGTTATTCATTGTTGACATAGTGTACGGTTTACTTGATCCAAGAATTAAATTGCATAAGAAAGACGGTGATGCATAATGTTGGATCAAACAAAAGTAAAAGATGAATGGTTTGTACCTGTAGCGAAAGAAAATAAAGTAGACGATAGTGTGTCGAGACCATCGCTTTCTTATTGGTCGGATGCATGGAGACGTTTAAAACAAAATAAATTAGCGTTAAGTGGCTTAGTATTTTTAGTCCTACTAACTATTTTTGCAATCTTCGGCCCCATCTTTTCACCATACGAAGCGACGGGTACAGAATTGTCCAACCAAAACCAACCACCTAGTAAGACGCATTGGTTCGGTACAGATGAGTTAGGTCGAGATGTATTTACAAGAACATGGCACGGTGCACGGATTTCATTATTTGTCGGTGTCATGGCAGCTTTAATTGATTTCATTATCGGTGTTGCATATGGTGGTTTTTCTGGCTATAAAGGTGGAAAAACAGATGCATTTATGATGCGAATTGTTGAAGTTTTATACGGCTTACCGTACTTATTAGTTGTTATTTTATTAATGGTTGTTATGCCGCCAAGTATGTTTACATTAATTTTGGCTTTAACCATTACAGGTTGGATTGGAATGGCCCGGATTGTTAGGGGGCAAGTCCTGCAAATTAAAAACTACGAATTTATCACTGCATCTAAATCATTTGGAGCAGGAACGTCAAGAATTATTAGAAAGAACTTATTACCAAATACAATGGGACCGATTATTGTTCAAATTACGTTAACTGTCCCAAGTGCAATCTTTGCTGAAGCATTCCTGAGCTTCTTAGGACTCGGTATTCAAGCACCAAGTTGGGGTGTCATGGTTAGTGATGCATTGCCTGTTATTTTATCAGGACACTGGTGGAGATTACTCTTCCCAGCAATGATGATTTCATTAACAATGTTTGCATTTAACGTACTCGGTGACGGTTTACAAGATGCACTGGATCCGAAACTAAGGAGGTAACACAAATGAGTGGAGAAACGATTATTAAAGTAGATGATGTCCATGTTAATTTCTCTACTTACGGCGGTAAAGTTCAAGCATTGCGTGGGGTTTCATTTGAGTTAAAGAAATCAGAGACATTAGCAATTGTAGGCGAATCAGGTTCAGGAAAAAGTGTGACAGTCAACACGATTATGGGACTGTTACAAAAACCTGCTGCTGTAGTAGATAAAGGACAAATCCTCTATAAAGATAAAGATTTGTTGAAGCTATCATCGAAAGAAATGAAGAAAATTCAAGGGAGTAAAATCTCGATGATTTTCCAAGATCCAATGACTGCGTTGAATCCAACGATGAAAATTGGAGAACAATTAGTAGAAGGGATTCGAGCGAAAGATAAAGTCAGTCGTAAACAAGCCAATGCAAGAGCGTTAGAAATGTTAGAACTTGTTGGAATTTCAAATCCTGAAGAACGCTTAAAGCAATATCCCCATCAGTTTTCAGGTGGCATGCGTCAACGGATTGTCATTGCGATTGCTTTAATGGGAGAGCCGGATGTCTTAATTGCGGATGAACCGACAACCGCTCTAGACGTAACCATACAAGCTCAAATTTTGGAATTATTTGAAGAAATTCAAAAGAGAACAGGTGTATCGATTATTCTGATCACACATGATTTAGGAGTAGTCGCTAAAGTAGCTGATCGCATTGCAGTGATGTATGCGGGCAAGATTGTAGAGTATGGGGATAAGAGAGATTTGTTTTATCGTCCCAATCATCCTTACACGCAAGGATTACTTAATTCAGTCCCGCGATTAGATTTAAAGGATGAAGAGCTCGTTCCTATTGAAGGCTCTCCACCCGATTTATTTTCACCACCTAAAGGCTGTCCATTTGCTTCGCGGTGTAAGTTTGCGATGAAGGTTTGTGAGGAAGTTTATCCAGACGCAACGGCTGTGGATGAAGGCCATACTGTATTTTGTTGGTTAAAGGATGAAAGAGCACAAGAAGTTTTTGCGCTTCAATCATAAATATGAAAAGGAAGAAGGGGTAGTTATGAAGAAAAGGGGATTGTTGTTTTTAGTTTTTGCACTCGTACTTGTCTTATCGGCATGTACAACTGCGAAACAGTCAGGCGGAGGCTCTGACAAAGGAAAAGATGGCGATGGAGAAAAAGCAGGAGAGAAAAATTACTTACTAGTCAATAATGGCGATGAGCCAACGACATTAAACCCTCCAGGCGGCTTCAACGATGTTTCATGGGGTCCATTAAATAACTTAATGGAAGGATTAACACGTCTAAATAAAGAGTCTAATCCTGAAGAAGCTACTGCAGAAAAAATCGAAGTATCAGAAGATGGAACAGAATACACATTTACAATTCGTGATGGCGCTAAATGGTCAAATGGCGATGATGTAAAAGCATCAGATTTTGTTTACTCATGGTTATATATGCTTGATCCAGAAACAGCATCAGAAGCGGCATTCTTAGCTTATAACATTAAAGGTGCTGAAGAATATAACAGTGGTACAGGAACGAAAGAAGATGTAGCTATTAAAGCAGAAGATGATCGCACATTTGTTGTGACATTAAACGAGCCAACTGAAGCATTCTTAAGTATTATTACAAATCCAAACTTCTCACCAATCAATGAGAAAGTAGCTACAGAAAATCCGAAATGGCATACAGAAGCATCTTCTTATGTAAGTAACGGACCATTCAAATTAGTTGCTTGGGATCACGACGTACAATTAGTGATGGAACCTAACGAACACTATTGGGATAAAGACAAAGTGAAATTAGATGGAATCAAATGGGCAATGGTTAACGAATCAGCAACTTCTTACCAAATGTACCAAACAGGAGAGCTTGATATTTCAGGTATTCCTTCTGAAAATGCTGAAGAGTTAATGAAGAGTGATGAAGCAGTATTTGGTGATATTGCAGGAATCGAATTTTATATCTTCAACGTCAACCAAGCACCATTTACGAACAAAAATATTCGTAAAGCATTAAGCATGGCAATTGACCGTGAAGAAATTGTTCAATACATTACGAAAAACGGTGAAAAACCAGCACATGGTTTCGTTCCTTATGGATTCATCGGACCAAATGGTAAAGATTTCCGTGAAGAAAGCGGAGACTTAGTCACTAAAAATGAAGAATTAGCTAAAGAATTATTAGCAAAAGGAATGGAAGAAGAAGGATACGACGAACTTCCACCAATCGAAATCACATACAACACAGCAGAATCACACAAGAAAAAAGTAGAAGCAATGCAAGATTCATTCAAAAAAGTATTAGGTATTGATGTACAGATGCAAAACGTAGAGTTAGCTGTTTTCGTATCTGAGCGTCGTGAAAAGAAATATCAATTTGCTCGTTTCTCATTCTTACATGACTATGCAGATCCAATTAACGCATTAGAAAACTTTATTACAAACTCTTCAATGAACCAAACAGAATGGTCAAATGCAGAATATGATCAATTGATCGCAGATGCAAAAAATGAAACAGATGCTCAAAAACGTTGGGACATCATGTTAGAAGCTGAAAAGTTATTAATTGATGAATCGATTTTAATTCCTTTACACTTCTACACTCGTTCTACTTTAGAAAAACCAAATGTTTCAGGTATTTTACGTCACCCAGTGGGTTATATTGACTTCAAATACGCAGAAAAGAAATAATCATTGTATGAAGGCACGACGTCTTTTATAGGTGTTGTGCCTTTCATTGCATTGAAAGAGAATTTAT
Source organism: Savagea sp. (assembly GCA_030146155.1). Classification (GTDB taxonomy): domain Bacteria; phylum Bacillota; class Bacilli; order Bacillales_A; family Planococcaceae; genus Savagea. Next base: position 3,840 of record JASLCF010000168.1, on the reverse strand, counting down.
TGTTAAAGGATGGATGAGAATGGCTAAGAAAATATTAGAGGTTAAAGATTTAAAAAAGCATTTTGATTTAGGGAAAAACCAAATTTTAAAAGCAGTAGATGGCATCTCTTTTGATATTCATGAGGGAGAAACGTTTGGCTTAGTTGGCGAGTCTGGGTGTGGAAAATCCACTGCAGGTCGTACGATTCTTGGCTTATATAATAAAACATCAGGAGAAGTTTTATTTGAAGGCGACGATATCCATCAAATGACTGCGAAAGAAAGAGTCGAGTATTTAAAAAATGCGCAGATGGTTTTCCAAGACCCTTATGCATCTTTAAATCCACGCTCCACTGTTTTTGAAATTATTGCAGAACCATTAGTCATTCATAATGTTTTTAAGAACCCAGAAGATTTAAAAGCAAGAGTGCATGAATTATTAGAGGAAGTGGGCTTAAGTAAAGAACATGCGAACCGTTATCCACATGAATTTTCAGGTGGACAAAGACAACGTGTAGGGATTGCTCGTTCATTAGCCTTAAATTCTAAATTTATTGTGGCAGATGAGCCGATTTCTGCATTAGATGTTTCTGTTCAAGCGCAAATCGTCAAATTGTTACAACGTTTACAACGTGAAAAAGGACTAACTTATTTATTTATTGCCCATGATTTATCGATGGTTAAATATATTTCTGATCGAATTGCCGTGATGTATTTAGGGCATATGATGGAATTGACAACGAGTGATCAATTGTATGAAAAACCATTGCATCCTTATACACAAGCCTTATTATCTGCGATTCCAATTCCAGATCCTGATATTGAAGAGAAACGCGAACGTATTATTTTACAAGGTGAATTACCAAGTCCAATTTCACCCCCAACAGGTTGTGTATTTTCAACAAGATGTCCACAAGCGATGCCTCAATGTAGTGAGTCAAGACCTGTCTGGAAAGAACAAGAACCGGGTCACTTTGTAGCTTGTCATTTATACAACGAGTAATTGGTAGAAAAGGAGATTGAATCATGAAGGAATTTGAACAAAGCGCAGAACAACTGTTACAAAAAAATAAGGCACCTGGTGCAATCGTAGCTATTGCGAAAGATGGAAAAGTTGTATATACGCATTCTTTTGGCTATGCCACTCGAGAGTCACAACAAGCTGCGACTGAACAAACGGTATTTGGCCTAGCTTCTTTAACAAAATCATTTACTTGCTTAGCGATTATGCAACTACAAGAACAAGGGTTGTTGCGTGTAACAGATGCTGTTCAAACGTACCTTCCTTCATTCCGACTGAAAGATGCTTCGACACTTTCAGAAATCACGATTCACCATTTGATGACGCATACTTCAGGAATTCCACCGATGGATACTATTGATTATGCCATGATTATGGAGGATTCAAAGCCATGGTTTACCATTCATATGGACCAAGCAAAAGAAGTTCCGACATTAGATACTTATGACTTATTCATGGATTTTATTGCTGCACAGGATGTGACCGTACTAGGGCCTCCAGGAGAAGTTTATAGCTATTCAAATGAAGGCTATTCTTTACTCGGTGCAATTATTGAGCGGGTGTCTGGCCTCCCATATACCGACTACATAGAGAAGCGGATTACAAAACCACTGGGCATGAAACACACTTATTTTTTAAAAGCAGATTATCCTGCAGGCACAGATTTCTCAACATGTTATGAGAAAAATGAAGGGGAAGAACAAGGGGAAATTTACCCAGTCATGGATTGGTGGGACGCGCCTGCGATGCGAGCAACAGGTTTTTTAAAATCGACGGTTGCTGACATGATTCGTTACAGTCAAGTATTTATCCAAGATGGAACAGTAGAAGGAAAGATGATTTTACAGCCTTCATCTGTTCAAGAAATGATGGCTTCACAAGTAAGAATGGATTACGAGAGAAACTATGGGTATGGATTAAGTATGATTGAAGATTATTTTGGTCACCGTTTAGTCGATCATGGCGGGAGTTTACCGGCCATTTCTTCTAAGTTTACATGTATCCCTTCGTTGGGGATTACGGCTATTACGTTTGTGAATTTAATGGGCGTGCCTGCATATAAAATTCAGGCAGAAGCTTTGAATGCTTACTTTGGTAGAGCATTGGATGCGAGTCCATTTAATCATCAACCTATTGACATTGACTATTCAGTATTCAACACATATATCGGTGACTATACTTCCGGTGAAGGAACAAAAGCTTCTTTCCAAGAAATAGAAGGCACCCGTACATTTACTTACGACGGCAAAACCTATCCGTTTTTCTTTGTTGAGCCTACCGTCTGTATTGTACAAATGGAAGACGGGACAGAACCTGTTGAATTCTTCTTATCAGATACAGGACAAGTCACGGGGTTATCCATTTATCATAGAATGTTAACAAAAGAAGTGGGGGATTCGCTATGCAACAATTAGAACAACAAATCAAAGAAGTCATCGCAGCACGCGGTGGCGTTTGGAGCGTTTCGATTAAAGATTTACAAACGAATGAAACCATGCATATCAATGAAAATCAATCTTATATTGCGGCAAGTATTATTAAGGTACCGATCATGGCTACTCTTTTTCAACAAATTGATCAAGGCCTCTTAAAGCTCGATGAATTATATGAAATGACAGCACAAGATCAAGTAGGAGGAGCAGGGGTTTTACAACATTTACAACCGGGTCAACTGATTTCACTACATGATTTACTAACCTTAATGATTATTCAAAGTGACAATACAGCAACGAATATGTGTATTGAAATTGCAGGGATTGACAATATTCAACAATTTATGAAACAACATGGAATGGAGCAAAGTGAGTTTCACAATCGCCTAATGATTGTTCCTGTCGAAATCAAAGGGCCGAACCGATTAACAACGAAAGAAATGACGGGTTTACTTGAACAAATGGTTGCGGGGAAAATCAGTTCTTATTGGGCATGTGAACAAATGATTCGCATCATGAAACAACAACAAGTGCATTACTTATCTAAAGGCTTTCGTTCCAATGAAGAGCAATGGATTGGCGAGTTAAAGCGTTGGGAATTAGCAAGTAAAACGGGAAATATTACAGGGATTTGTCATGATTCAGGGATTCTGTATACCCCTCAAAAAACGATGATCATCACTATATTCTCAAAAGGATTAGCACATCAGGAAGCATTAGCAGGCTTTCAACAATTAGGGGAACTGATCGACAATTATGCGCATCAAGGATAAGGGGGACGAGCAAATGGGACATCCACAAGTATTGAATGAATTAGAAATTGCCAAGAAAAGAAACCATGCGAATGGCGTAATCGCTACTTTAGTTAAAGAACAACAAGTCGTGATTCAAGAACAGACGGGCTATTGGGACGCTGATATGACTCAATCTGTCTCGTCAAAAACAGTTTTTGGCTTAGCCTCAGTTACAAAGATGTTTACAGCGATGGGTATATTAATTTTACAAGAGCAAGGGAAGCTACGTGTGACCGATTATGTAGTGGATTATTTGCCTCAATTTACAATTGGAGAAGACGATGTGTCTCAAATTCAAATTCATCATTTTTTAACACATACTTCAGGATTTCCACCGTTGTATGCACTTCAGTATGCGATTAAAAGAAAGTCAGTAGAACCGCCGTATGAAGAGTTTCACTCAGGCGAAGATCCAGCTCACGCCATTTTAGATACATATGAAGAATTGATGACTTACATCGCGTCTTGTGATTTGAAATTGATTGGAAAACCAGGAGCTTACTTTAGCTATTCTAACGAAGCTTATTCATTACTCGGTGCGATTATTGAAAAGGTAAGTGGAGAAACTTACAGAACCTTTATTCAAAAAAATATTTTAGAAAAAGCGAATTTG
>JASLCF010000066.1 GCA_030146155.1 Savagea sp. | reverse complement strand
ATTACTTTATTGAGAGAGGCAGTCGGGGGTATTATTTGGCCGATTGTTTGGCAGAATATGTTGTATCTTTTCCTTTATGTGTTATTGTCCTTTGTTTGTGGGATAGCATTGAAGCAATTCTTTAATAAAACAAGTGATCGTTTTATGGAGAAAGCGAAAGAGAGTAAAATTGTCATTTAAATCAAAATAGGTTCTGAGGTAGAATAGTATTGAAAAGAGTGAGGGAATGAATGTTTGTTCCATCACTCTTTTATTTTTTGAAGGCGTGGATTTCCATTGCGGCGGACGCGTTTCGCGGACACGGCTTCAGCCTTCTCCCTCGCTTTGCTCAGTCCGGGTGCTTCTGCTCGTGCTGTTCCCGCAGAAGTCGCCGCCTCCATTTCAATCCACTTGATACTTTCTCTATACAAGAAATAAGCTCCTTGTTGATTCCATTCAATCTGCTACAATCCCTAAGATATATACGCCTTTCAATAGCGTATATACGCAAAACCTCCATTTTTTAATAGTAGCTGAGTACTAAAACTTGTAGATTGAATTTAAATGAAGTTTTCAACATAAAGAGACTTTGTTTTCTTCATATCAAGAAAACATTTTTTTAACTCGTTTTATTGGAAGAAATACGGAGTCATTGTAGTTGCTGATTGAATGAATAGCATGGTAAACGCGATAAAAACCTAGAAGAGCAAGGTCTTGGGCGATGAGGCAGTCTAAGTTCACAACGTCCTGTTGCAATAACTGCATGATCTAAGTCCTGCAAGCCCAATTTTATAGCCATGCCCGCCGGAATGGAAATCCATGACTTCAAATACCATGACTTCAAATACCACGACTTCAAATACCACGACTTAAAACACAAAAAATCTTAAAACGAATTTCGTTCTAAGATTTTTTTGATGTCGAGGCGTTCTCTTATTTAATGAGATGAGTTGACTTGGAGTGTGCGTTTTTTTCCGGCTACACTACCTGTCACGGCCAATAGCGCTGCAAATCCAATCAATACCAGCAATGATACGTTCCAGTCGTTTGTTAAATCATACAGCTTCCCGAATAATAAAGGACCGCTTGCTGCGAGTAAGTAACCGAATGATTGTGCCATACCTGATAATTGGGCAGCTTCTTGCACGGTATTCGTACGTAAAGTGAAAAACATCATCGCTAAGCTGAATCCGCTCGCACAGGCAATTCCTAAAATAATCGTAGCGACAAATAAAAGGCTCTCAGTTCCTATAAATAATAAACCGATGCCTGTGGCGAACATTCCTGCCGTGAACAAAGCAAAAGTAACTTGATGCTTCATTTTTCCAATGACAATCGGCGCAACAAAAGACACAGGCACGATGACCATTTGTAATAAGAATAAAATCCACCCTGCAAATTCCTCAGTATGGCCCTTCATTTGTAACATGGTCGGTAACCAAGCAACCAGTGAATAGAAAATTAAAGATTGAATCCCCATAAATAAGGTAATAGACCAAGCAAGGGGAGAACGGAATAACGGATTTTTTTGCTGCTCTGTAGCAGGTGTAGGTGTGATGACATTATGTTTCAGTTGTGCACTCCACACAATCACCGCTGCAATAGAGATAACAGATAAGAGCAGTAAGCCCCCGTTCCAACCGAGTGAACCGACTTTTGAAAAAGGCACACTTAATCCAGAACCAAGGGCACCCAGCACATTCATAGAAACGGCATAAACCCCCGTCATTAAGCCAATGCGATGTGGAAATTTAAGTTTGACGAAACCAGGTAACAGCACATTGCCAATTGAAATGGCTAAACCAATACAAATCGTTCCGATAAACAACATCGCTGTAGACGGCACTGAACGAATGAAAAAGCCAATCGTAATGACGAGCAATGAATAGAAAATCGTCCGTTCGATCCCAAAGCGTTTTGCTAATCGCGGTGCAAAAGGGGAGAAAATAGCAAACGCTAGCAATGGAATGGTTGTAATCAAACCAGCAGCGGTATTCGATAAGTGTAAACTCTCAGTAATTTGAGGGATTAGTGGACCGACCGCTGTAATGGGTGAACGTAAATTCGCAGCGACGAGAATAATTCCGATAACAAGTAAAACGAGACTGGCTTCTTTTTTTTGAGACATTTAATCACGATCCTTTACTTTTGAAAAAAATGGGGCGATGGTTGAACGATAAGCGACGACATCTTGTATAGCCAGTTCAGGTTGTTGTTGCGCAATCGCTTCAACCAAACTGTCATGCGTATGTTCCTGATAAGGAAAAGCGGGTTCAGCTAAGATAAAGTGAGCGATGACTTGTTCGACACGCTGTGCAAGTTGTTCATACAGTGTAATGAGTAGTTCATTATTAGAAGCTTCAACAACGAGTTGGTGGAATGTGAAGTCTGCTTCTAAAAATGCAGTTCGATCATTAGATTGACTCGCCGTATGACAATATTCGAGTTGTTGTTGTAATTGCTTCAGTTGTTCATCCGTTCGATATAAACTAGCCAGACGTGCAGCTTCAGTTTCTAATGCAAAACGCACACTGACTGTATCGGCAAAATCATTTTGAGCAAGTTCTTTTTGCATCATGGCTTGGAAGATGGAAGCCGCTTTGACAATCGTTCCACTGCCTTGCATGGCTTCAAGAACACCTGTATGAGTCAATGCACGAATGGCTTCTCGAATGGTATTTCGGCTGACACCAAATTGTTCGACCAGTTCGGGTTCAGAAGGGATTCGCTCTCCGACTCCCCACTGCCCTTCTTCGATGAGTCGTTCAATTTCAGCGGTCACTTGTTGGGCTAAAGATAAGCGTTCAGGTCTTTTAATTGGCAAATGAGTTCAAATCCTTTCGTTAGGTAAAGTTGTAGGATGATTGGTTCTTTTATAAATTAACATGTGTGTTCAGAAATAGCAATAAAAGAAGATACAATGTTGCGTGAGTGAAAGAAAGATAAGGGAAAAGTCCCTATGAAATTATGCTTAAAATGAGTAAGATAATTATTACTTTCACAATTGGGATAAAAAAGGAGACAAACGATGAAACCACTAGAAATTTTATTCATTCTTTTTTTGATTTGTTTATTTATTGTTTTGTTCCTCTTTATTTATACAGCTTTTCGAAAACGCATAAAGAAATGGTCTACTGAAAAGATGATCAGCAAAATGGAGCATGTTGAAGACTCAATAAAAAATGCTATTCAAAATCATGAAATCGATGAACTTCCACAAGTTACTGATCAAGAGCAACTCTATTGGTTAATGGAAGAATTGAAAAGAAAAAAAGAACAGGCTGCGGATACGGCATATCCAGTAATTCATGAAATCGCTCGATATTATTTTCAAGATTTATTTAAACGTGAATTACAAGTCACTAATAAAATGAAGCGCTATAGAGCACTCCTTTATAGTAATTATTTTTTAATCCCATCATTGGAGAATGAAGTAAGACAAATTGTTTCAGCCTACCCACAAGAAGAAGCGGCATGTATCAAATATCTCATTCGTTTTGACGCTCATTTCCAGGTCAATGAATTACATGACTTATTATTTGAACATTCGAGTTATGAATGGTTATCCTTATTCGGGCAAATGACACCTTCACAACTTGAAGAGGTCGCCCTACAATTTACAAGATTTCCATATGATGTCCAATTAAGTATTTTAGACTATATCGCTCTTTACCAACCGCCAAATTGTGCAATGTGTATTCATGAAGCAATCGAATCGACTGAAGAAGAGATATTAGTACGTGCTTTGAAAGCCGCTATTGCCTACCAGGAACCTCTTGAAAAAGAAATTATTTTGAGTTTATTAAATCGAAAAGAATGGGAAATACAATTGTTTACGATTCGATATATAGGCATTTTAAAATGTACTGAAGAAATGGCATACCTAACAAAATCCTTAACAGATGCTAACTTTTTAGTGCGTAGAGAAGCAGGTCGAACATTAGCGATGACAAAAGAGGGTAGACATTTATTAGCACAACTCATCCAAGAGTCTACAGATGCTTATGCTGTCGAAATGGCCACGGAAAGTTTAAGGGAGGTAAAAGCGTATGAATGAACAGTGGATGGCTATCATCGGTTGGATTATTGTAGGGTCAATGGCTTCTATTTTATTTGTATATGGTTTGTTTATGCTAAGTGCTTATCTCTTCTTAAAAGAAAAAAAGCGTACAACCTATCATACCTATCAAGTCACACAAACCAACGAAAAATATTTTAAACCTCTTTCTATTCTTGTGCCGGCCTATAATGAACAGCAAACTGTTATCCGTACAGTAGATTCCTTGTTAGGGACAGATTACCCAGAGTACGAGATTATAGTCATTAACGATGGTTCAAAAGATCAAACGCTTGCCACGTTAATTGATGCGTATGAAGCAATACCCATCCAGTTCATTATTAAAAAGACGTTGAAAACGCAACAAGTCCGCCAAGTTTACCAATCCAAAATCCATCCACATTTATTCATTGTTGATAAAGAAAATGGTGGGAAGTTTGATGCTTTAAATGTAGGCATAAATTGTTCAAAATATCCTTATATCGGTGCATTAGACGCAGATTCAATGATTGAAAAAGAAGGGTTTTATAAAGTAGTTCGCCCAATTATGCAATCAGAGGGTGCAATTATAGCAGCTGGAGGCACTGTTCGTGTCAGCAACGGAAATAGATTAGTGAACGGAAAGATGGAACGGGTGCATTTAATCTACAATCCTTTTATTATCATGCAAGTGATTGAATATTTAAGGTCATTCTTTATCGGGAGAATTGGTCTGAGTCGCTATAATCTTTTGTTAATTATAAGTGGTGCATTTGGAGTTTTTGAAAAGAAAGCCCTATTAGAAGTGAACGGCTACTCAGATAGCATCGGTGAAGATATGGAAGTGGTGATGAAATTACATCGCAAGAATGTCGAAGAAAAATGGGGTAAAAAAATTGAGTTTATTTATGATTCGGTTTGTTGGACAGAAGCACCTCAATCTTATCAATATTTACGAAAGCAACGTATCCGATGGCAAAAAGGGTTACTCGAAAGTCTTTGGAAACATCGTCGAATGAGTTTTAATCCAAAGTATGGAAAAATCGGTCTAGTTTCTTTACCTTACTATATTTTAATCGAGTTAATCGGACCGATTGTGGAAGGAATGGGTTATCTCTTATTAATTTATTCAGTCTTCACGCGTAACGCCTTGAGTGAGTATGCTATTTTATTTTTCCTGTTGTCTATTATTTATGGTACTGTTTTCTCTGTATTATCCGTATTGTTTGAAGAGTGGACATCAGGGAAATTCAACCGCGTCAGAGACTTATATGTATTAATTGGATTCGCATTGACTGAGAACTTATGGTATCGTCCGATTAATGTTGTTTGGCGATTAACAGGAATGATTAGTTTGTTATGGGGTAATAAAAGTTGGGGTGAGATGAAACGATATGGCGATTAGTTTAGAAAGAAAATATCAACTCTTATTTATAGTTGTAATGATGAGTTTATTACTGCTATTTTTATCACCATTTATTCTTTGGCAAATAAAAAAAACACAACCTCTTGATGTATTAATTATGAATAAAACAGTCATTAATGAAGAGTACAATGGACATCAAGGTTTGATTTGGTTATTGAATCATGAAAAGTATCGGAAAACAAATAGCAGCGAATCATACAGTGCGAACAAGGATTATGTCGGCTTTAATCCTCTGAATCAACAAGAGATTCCACTACCTGAAGACTTGTCTTCTTATGATATTCTTTATCTAGCTGACACCTATGGGGTTTATGAAGATTGGAACGATCATCCTCTACAACACCCCTCACAGCTCATCTATGGTGGTTTAGAGATGGAAGAATTGAATCGAATTGAACAGTCTTTGTATCAAGAACATCAGACGTTGATCGTTGAATTCAATTCATTTGGTACACCGACAAAGCCGGAAGTAAGCGAGAAGCTACAGCAACTTTTAAATATAGAGTCAACGGGTTGGATTGGTAAATTCTTTTCTGACTTATCTGAAGAGCAAGTGCCTCGATGGATACAGGAAATGTATGAAAAGAAATACCAAGAAAAATTTCCATTTCAAGAAGCGGGTTTAATCTTCATCCATCAAGAGGGGAATATTTTTTTATTTCCAAGAACATTGAATAAAGAAGATTTTGTTTATTTGGAATGGAATGAAAGAGCAGAGCGCTTATTTGGCGTAAAAGGGAAACAACAATATCATGGGTGGTTTGACTTGATTGAAGCTAATCACCAAAAAGATGTTTTAAGCACGTATGAAATCTTATGGAGTGAGGAAGAACAAGCAATGATTGAAGCAGAAGGATTGCCAAAACAAATGATTGGAGCAACATTCTATCAACATGCTAGTTATAATAGCTTCTACTTAACGGGGAATTTTGGAAGTGAGTCTCCTCAATTCTATCAGGGTTATGGTATCAAACAATGGAAACAATTAGCACGTGTAAAAAACAGGTTACAAGAAGATCAATTATTCTGGTTAGGCTATGTCCCCCTCATGCAATCTATTTTAGCAAATGGGAAAACCCAACCTTCGTCACCTGTCATTGAAAGGCCTATTGTTCAGACTGATCAGAGTCGTTATTTCTCGAGAGCAAAAGGAAAACAAATCGAACGTTGGACAGGAAAAGAGTGGGAGAAGATCACGATAAAAGGAGTCAATATGGGGATGGCAAACCCAGGACACTTCCCAGGCGAAGCTGCGATTACCAAGTCAGAGTATCAACGATGGTTCGAACAAATCCAGTCTATGCATGCAAATGTGATTAGGATTTACACTATTCATCCACCTGCCTTTTATGAAGCCTTGGCTGAACATAACGCTGACCGAGATCAACCGTTATATGTCTATCACGGGGTATGGCTGAATGAAGAAACGATGGTAGAGAAACAAAACGTTTATGATGAAGCTGTTGTTTTGAATTTTGAAGAAGAGATGAAGAAGACTGTTGATTTAATTCACGGCCAACTGGACATTCCTTATCAGCCAGGCCACGCACATGGAATGTATCGTACGGATGTGTCTGATTATATTTTAGGTTGGATTGTGGGGACGGAATGGGATCCAGAAGTTGCATTACAGACCAATGAACAACATCCAGAGATGAAGTTTTATGAAGGCCAATATATTGAAGTGAAGCAAGGTTCACCCATTGAAATTTGGATGGCAGAACGAATGGATTTGCTAATTGCTTATGAGCAAGAGAAGTATCAGATTCAAAGACCAATGAGTTTCACGAATTGGGTCACAACAGATTTGATTGACCATCCAATGGAACCATTAGAAAAAGAAGATTTAGTGAGCATTGATCCAAATGTGATGAAGGCAACCAATCAATTTTTAGCAGGACTATTTGCTTCCTATCATATTTACCCTTATTATCCTGATTTTTTAAATTTAGATCCAAAGTATACCGAATACGTCGATCATCGAGGGGAAAAAAACAATTATGCAGGTTATTTAAATGATTTGATACAGCGTCATGAAATGCCTGTAATTGTCGCAGAGTTTGGCGTGCCATCTTCTAGAGGGGTTACTCATTTAAACGTAGATGGCAAAAATCAAGGAGGCCATAGTGAACAGCAGCAAGGTAAAATCGTTCAACATCTCTATGAAGATATTTTAGCTGAAGGATATGCAGGAGGACTTGTCTTTACTTGGCAAGATGAATGGTTTAAGAGAACGTGGAATACAATGGATTTAGACCATCCTGATCGTCGTCCTTTTTGGTTTAATGCACAAACGAATGAACAACAATTTGGTTTACTTGCTTTTGAACCGAATGAAGAGAACCGGATTATTCGATTAGATGGTAAAGAAGAGGATTGGAAGAGAAACAATATCCAGCCTGTAATGGATCAACAGTCAAAAATGAAACATTGGATTACTCATGATGAAAAAAGTCTAATCATTCGACTTGATTGGTCGGATGTTGTGAAGGGGCAATTAACAGAGCGTATTTTAATCCCTATTCAAACAAGAAATAAAAAGGGCCAACAGCAATATCCAGATTTGCCAGGAGAACAATTTGAGTCACTTAGTTATTTAGTTGAGATTAATCCACAAGGCAAGAGTCGTTTATGGATAGATAGTTATTATGACTTCTTCACTTATCAATATGGAGGATTACTCGAAATGATCCCTTATGATCCAGCAATAAGCATACCTAATAATGGAAAATGGTCTCCTATACACTACGCATTAAATAAAGCAGTGAAAACAGATTGGATTGAACTTCCATTCGAGTCGTATGAGACGGGTATCTTGAAGCAAGGAACAGATGATCCAGCTTCACCTCATTTTGATTCACTGTCTGATTTTTGGTTAGATAAAGAAAATAAAGTATTAGAGCTCAAATTACCATGGTTGTTATTACAATTTAAAGACCCTTCTCAAAAAGAAATCATTGGAGATATATGGGAAAAAGGACCAGAGTCGTCAGAACATATCGATTCAATTGGATTGAGTTTCTATTTAGTAGGAGAAGAAAATGTAGTAGCGAAGAGTTTCGATAAGAAGATGTTTCGATACAGTTGGGAAAATTGGGATTCTCCTCGTTCACATGAGCGATTAAAAAAATCTTACTTTATTTTGCAAGAAGCTTTTAGCCGTGTGAATGATTAATTTATGTTAAGAATAAGTAAATATCAACCGATACTCTTTTTTATCACGTATACTATGAGTGTAGAATAGAAAGGGGATTGCGATGAAACGAATAGCAGTAGACATGGACGAGGTACTTGCAGATTTCACCCAACAAGTCCTTGATGTCTTAAACGAAAAAACAGGTCAGACGCATACAAAAGCAGATTTAGTGAGGCAATCAATTGAAGAATTGTATCCTGATGAACTGGATCATTTATTAGAACAAATTCATACAGATCATTTCTTCAGAACGATGCAAGTCATTCCAGGAAGCCAAGAAGTACTCAAGCGATTGAGTGAACACTATGAAATTGTCATTGCGACAGCTGCGATGGAAGTTCCTAAATCATTCTCAGCAAAATTTGATTGGCTCTTGGAACACTTCCCATTCCTAGACCCTCATTTATTCATTTTCTGTGGGAATAAGAAAGTAGTACAAGCTGATTATTTAATTGATGACAACATCAAACAACTTGA
>JASLCF010000156.1 GCA_030146155.1 Savagea sp. | reverse complement strand
TTTCAGTTGTTAAAGCGAGAGAGGATCAAGATGGATATATGTGTCTAGAATTTTAGTGGCTATTCAGTCCAATAGAATAAAGACATGTTTTTAAACTGTTACCTCTATTTCTACAAAATTAATAAATGATTTTTTATGTTCATTAGAACATGAATATAAATGGGAAAGGGTAGAGTTTTATAGATGGTTAATGAGTTCTAAGGCTCGTCAGAGCTTTAGAAGGAATGTTAATTAATTTTTATAATTCTTCTTTTAAGATAAAAATTTTTAACTAATTGATTACTATTATATTTATATCTAACTCAAGACAAGCTTTTGTCTTAGGACTATGTTTTACTATTTTAAAAGAACTCTTTGAATTTATAACTGTTGATAACTGCCTAAGCTCTTACACAATTTATTGTATAATATAAAGGGCTGTGGGAAAAAAAGTGTAAAGTATTTCTTGTAAACAATTGTTTTTATAGTAAATGTATATTTAATTTTCATTTCTAAAAAAAGTGTAAAATAATTATCTAATCAATCAAATCTTATTAGCTCGAAACTTTGCGAGCGTATAGCTAAATGCGCTAGCATTTTGATATACCGAGTAATAGTTTGAGCAAACAAACGACTGAACCAGTTTACTATAGAATGAGAGTAACAGAGTGCGTTAGTTGATCTCAAGACAAAATGCTATGTCCAAGAGAAACCCTTACACTTTTCTATCTTAGATAAGGGGGTATGCTTAAAAAAGTGTATAGTTTGATTTTACACTTTTTTATATTGAAATATTATCAATCAAATACTTAAAAAGAGTAAACAATGGACTTGTGTGAAATAAAGTGTTGACATTGATTTATAATTTTGATACTGTTAATCACATAGGATAGAGGATTATCCCTCACTACTTCATATCCTGACAACATATAAATGACACTAAAAAATTAAGACCTATTTAGGTAATCCGATAAATGAATTTACAAGATTTAGTAATAAATAATACAGTAAAAATAGAGCAAGATGCTCAAGCAAATACAATAACAATTATAGCTAGTGATAGCTCCGAAAAACTTTCAAATCTAATTAAGGATTTTCCAGACAACTGTTATGTAAATAAACAAATTACAGGTTGTGGTGGTACAACATTAGTTATCCGTAATGCAAAAAATTATGTAGTTCTCGTTCCTTACATTAACCTACTTAAATCCAAATTAGCAGACAACGAAGGAATTGTTGATTTAATTGGCGTGTATGGTGATACCGAGAGAGAAGAAATAACAGAATATTTAAAAGACACTTCAAGTTCTAGAAAAATTGTTTGTACTTTTGACTCATTACCAAAACTCCTAACAACACCAGGCTTCAATCCAAAAGCATTTAAATTACTGATTGATGAAGCACATACACTTGTGAATTTAGGTAGTTTCAAAGCAGCTACTTGTGAATATGTACTTCAAAACTATAACAAGTTTGGTTCGTACGTTTTCTTAACAGCGACACCAACAAAACGTGAATATTTTCCTTCAGCACTCGAACATTTACCACTATGTACAATCGAGTGGGGTGATGTTAGACCGGTTAAATTTAACCTTCAAAAAATTGAACATGGCGTAGGTGTAAACAATGCTTTGTTTGGATTGTGCTATGATTATTTGATGGGAACAATTGAAGGCAATGCTCATATCTTCTATAACTCAGTGACAGAAATTGCATCTATCCTAAGTAAGTTGAAAGCCTTAGTTGATAAGGAAACAGGTAAGAATCTGTTTAATCCTGACGATATTAGAGTTGTATGTTCAAAATCAAATTCAAACCAAAAAACATTTAATAGTAAGCTTGGCTTGAAATGGGCAAAGATCAGTGACATCACTTCAGCCCCTGCAAAGATCAATCTGTATACTTCAACTGCTTTTGAAGGTGCAGACATCTTCGATGAAGAAGGACAAACCTACATCATCATTAATGGACTCCGTGATGCTACAAAAGTAGATTTCCATGTACTTGTACCTCAAATTTGTGGTCGTATTCGAAACACAAAATATAATGAACACATTAATCTATTAGTTGGAAATCTACCTGAAGCTGCAAGTTGTACAAAAGAAGAATGGATGCAGGAAGTTCAGAAACGTATCCAAGACAGCGAAGACGTTTTGAATGATATCAAAGAAGGTAAAATGTCAGATGCAGGACGTGAACAATTAAGAAAAGCTGCTGAAGATGACAAGTACACATTCAAAGATGAAAAAGGTGAACTGTATGTTTCAGACGTTGCATTGAAAGCTGAATTACAGGCATACGAAGCACTAGAAGCAACTTATGTGGTACGTGTTGTTGCAGGTGCTGAAGTTAATGAAGATGGATATTCTGCCTCATTTAGAGCTTTACTGACTGATGAAACAAAACATAAAGCATTCGCTCATAAACCTGAAGGTGTAGCTAAATTTTTATCAGGTCATAGCCAGTGCTTTTATGAAACGATGAAAGAATATTGTGAAGCAAGAGATGCAGATAATTCTAAAATTTATAAATTGGTTGATGCAAAGGATGACTATTTCAAAACTGCTTATGATGTTTTGACGCACGACATGATTAGAAAATTTGAATATAGAAAGTTACCAATTGAAAGAGCATTAAAGATTCAAGATGCACAGAAGGATAATGCAACTGAAATTCCGACTTTACTTAATTTGAAAAAGGATGAAGTTATTCTTCGTTCAGATATAAAAGTTCGTATTCAAGATGTTTATAATGAACTTAATATACCTGACAAAGCAAAAGCTACTGATATTGAAAAATGGTATAAAGTTAAAGATACTAGATTAAATACAAAGCCTGCTTTTAAAATAGTTAAAATGTTGTAATTAGAATAACTAAATACAAGTTTTTACATCATTTAATACCTC
>JASLCF010000150.1 GCA_030146155.1 Savagea sp. | reverse complement strand
TTCAGAAAATACTTTAAAACTCATAAGGGAGTGCAATACATTCATGATGATGGTTTTCGTCGACTTTAATTCTACAGGGAGCTTCACTTGTTTTCTATTTAAAATAAAAATAACGTTAATGAAATCCCATCACCTTTTCCTAAGTTCAAGAGAAGGTAATTTTCTTTCACCAACGTTGTAAATTGTAGAACAAAAAACATGTGACCTTCAGTACACTTGAGGAAATGGCTGGCACATGTTTTTAATTCACCGTTTCTACCTTTATTTCTTTTGGATTTTCTTTCATGTCATTAATGGTTGACATCATAGCGACCGTTACAATACCTACAACAATAACTACAAAAATCAAAAGACCAATCACAAAAGGCTTCCCTTTCATTTTACGCTCACTCCTTACGCTTAAATTGTTCCTCTTCTAAATAACTCACAGCTTCCTGGTAATCTCCAAAGCTTTCTTCTAGTTGGTCATTAAAGTAAACATTCATCGCTTCAAGTTCTTCACGTAATTCGAGTATTTCTCCATCACGGTTGACCCACGTCTCATGAACAGGCTCATGCTCTGTCATTAAATAGTCAATCGCATGTTGAATGACTCTTAAAAACTCATTTTCAGTGAATTCTCGGACGTTCACTAAACCTCTTTCATCGCTCTCATAATTAGAATGATCCCCTACATAAACAAATGCATTGCCATTGGGATGTAAATATTGCACAACAGTCGTTTTGTCTTGTAAACTTTCTTCTAAATGATAATTTATTCTCTTCATTGAAACTGATTTTTTTACCAACTGTGGGTAATACTGTTCAATCAATCGTTGTTTTTCTTCAAAGGTTAACATATTTTTTCCTTCTTTCTTAACGGGAAACCCATTTCATAATTACTAATAACGCGATGATTACTGCAAAAGCAATTGCGTAAAACCAACTCGGCGTACCACTTGCTCCAAGGACTAACCAATCTTGCATGTCGAATACGCTCCTTTCTCTAGCTATTCTCTAGTATAACACGTCATCTGACGCAATTCGAACTCGACCTTCCTAGAGATTACACTGATTCTTCGTTCTTTTATAGGGATGCTAGAATAAAGTAAAACAAGTTGATCTATCTTATTTTTCACAACATATGGTCTCATTTCTGAGTCAAGCCTATCCCTATTTCTGCAACTTTTTAAGCGCTAATTCGTATGATAAAGCATACATGCTGTTTCTTTTGTTTTTTTGCTATACTGAAAGTGGCATAATTTGAAAAAGAAAGGACTCATTCTATGTGGAAAGCACTCTTTCGAATCATTATCCTTTTACTCATCCTTTATATTTCACGTCCACTGTGGGAGAAGTATACTGAACCTTATATTGACTTAGGATTTTTAGAGCCTGTTGATCAACAAGTCCATCAATTGAAAGAATCTGAATGGGGAAAATGGTTACAGCAAACAGGTACTTCTATTAAAAAAAATGCACGCGATGTTTGGGATAACTTTAGAGTAAAAAAGGTAAATCCTGTGGAGGAAGGCGTCGGTCAGCAAACAGATGCCTCCCTCTCTACTCCTAGCACGCCGCTCACTCTAGGGCTGGGTATGTCAAAAGATGTACTCGAAAAACAGGTAGGAGCCCCTAAAAGAAGCCTACTCAATGATTATGGAACCAATTGGTTTGTCTATCATCAAGACTACGCGTCTTTTTTATTAGTGGCGTATGATGGCAACCAAAAGATTGAAGCACTTTATACGAATAGTCCACAGTATCTCGCTGAACTTACCCAACAAGCCATGCAAAAAAATAATGTCAGACAACGCTTTGGCACACCGATTGAGGCGATACGTAAAGGGCGTACAGACTATCTTATCCAATCTTCTGAAGGGTTAGATGTATTTTCAAGCGACCAACAATACATCTACGCTTTTTACGACGAACACGAAAATTTACGCTTAAATAGCTTACTTCTCGTTTCTCATACCCTAGAACAAAGAAAAAAATCAATGTACGCTTCCAGAAGTACTAATTTACAAAATAGTTATGAACAATTAATGTTTGAATTAATCAATAGTACGCGACAACATTACCAATTAGGTCACCTTACTTTCAATTCACATCTTGCAAGTACTGCTAGGAAGCATAGCTTAGATATGGCTACTCACCATTTCTTTGACCATACCAATTTAAAGGGGCAAACCCCGTTTGATCGAATGAAAGCTGATCGAATTTCCTATACGCGGGCCGGAGAAAATTTAGCTTACGGGCAATTCAGTCCGATTTTTGCTCACGAAGGACTCATGAACTCTTACGATCATCGACTCAATACACTCACTAGTGCTTACAAAGTTGCTGGAATCGGAGTTGCTTTTGATGAAGAGAATGTACCCTACTTCACAAATTTATTTCTACAATAAACACGCAGTGCTAAAGAGCTTTCACACTGTGGCTTTACCTTTGTTCCTTCTATCACTCCAAGCAATGACAATTCCACCCGTTAAAATTACAAGTTAAACAAAGCAGCGACTCATTTTCAATTTTATCGAAAATGAATCGCTGCTTCGTAATTATCCTTTTGATTTCAAGTACAGGCTGTTAATTCGAGCAAAAAGCGGTAGTCCCTACAGAACTGAGTCCAACAAAAGATTGCGGCCGCTCATCAGACAAACGCATCTTTTATTATGAAAATAATAATTGCTCTAATACTAATGGAGCAATATACTCGTCTCCTCGATAGACACGCATATTTCCTCCTGAAATTTCATCAATCAACATCACTTGACCCTTCTCATCCTTGCCGAATTCCAATTTAATATCATAGAGTTCCAGGCCTTTATCTGCTAATGTTTCTTGAACAATGCCAGAAATCGTCTTGGTCATTGCTTCTAATTCATCATATTCTTGAGCTGTTAAAAGACCTAACATGACTAGACCCTCTTTAGAAATCGGTGGATCGTTTCTCTCATCGTCTTTCAATGTCACTTCTACGAACGCATCCAAGGCTTGTCCTTCTTCACAGTATTGTCCATAACGACGATAAAAACTACCTACTGCCCGATAACGGCAAATGACTTCCAATCCATTACCAAACATGTTTGCTTTCTTCACTGTCAACGTCGATTGTTGTAAATCAGATGCGACAAAATGCGTATGGATGTGCGCAGCTGCCATTTTCTCAAAGAAAAAAGTAGTCATTCGTAAGCCAGATTGCCCCATGCCATCAATTGTCAACCCTACAGCATTCGCACCTGGGTCAAATACGCCATCTGTACCTGTTACATCATCTTTGAATTTTAATATTACCGTTCCTTCTTCTCCAGCATACACATCTTTTGTTTTACCTGAATAAAGTAATTTCATTGTGAGTCATCGCCTTTCTTTTTTTACTCTCTTTAGTATAAGCTAAAAATTGTCACAGAAAAAGAAGTTTTCGTCTAAAAAACGAACTTTCAGCCGACATTTTTTTTAGTAATTCGGGTATGATAAAGCTATACATGAATAAGGAGGACGAAATCAATGAAAAAATTAGCTCATTTTGTAACTACTCACTATAAATTTGTTCTGCTTTCTTGGGCTATCTTTCTAGGAGTCATGGGGTTTTTTGCAATTAAGCTTCCTGGTTTATTAGAAGGGGATGGCTTTAAAATGGATGGTGAACATGAAGCAGTCATGAAAATTGCTTCTGAAACATTTGATTTACCTGCGGAAACGCTATTCGTTGTGTTTGACGAAGTAGAAGATACCACCATTGAAAAAACTCTTTCAAAGATAGAACAATTAGACATCACTTCTGCTATCGTATCTCCTTTAGAAGAACGCAAACAATATACAGCACAGCTATCCTACGCTCTTTTACATTTTGATAGTGAAGTACCTTCAATGCCCGATGCTGTTGATAAAATTAACGACGCCATTGGTAAACAAGAAGGCGTCACATTAACCGGTATGCACGCTATCGCAAAAGACATCAATACGGCGAGTCAAAAAGATTTAATGACAGCTGAAGCAATTGGACTTCCTATTGCAATCATTATTTTATTACTCGCATTCGGCACAGTAGTCGCTTCTGCAGTTCCTTTATTAATCGGCTTATCTACAGTCGTATCTGCCTTTGGTATTTTGGCTATTTTAGGAGCGAATCAAGATTTATCCATTTTCATTTTAAATATTGTTCCGATGCTAGGATTGGCATTGAGTATTGATTTTGCTTTACTTTTTATTAGTCGCTATAAAGAAGAAATGAAGAAAAGAGCGATTAAAGAGGCGATTGAAATTACTGTACGAACAGCTGGACGCTCTGTCATCTTTTCAGCTTTTTGTGTCTTTATTGGTCTAGGCTCTATGTTGTTAATTGATGTGGACATCTTCCAAAACATTGCTGTTGGGGGAATGATTGTAGTCGGTATGGCAGTCATCAGTTCGATTACATTATTACCTGCTGTTCTGACCGCATTAGATACAAAAATATTAAAGGGTAGAATTATCAAAGAAAAGCCACATGCTACCAATCATTGGAGAAATTTTGCAAATAAAGTCATTAAAAGACCTGTTACAATTACAATCTTAGCGTTCGTATTATTAGGTATCGCTGTTATTCCTGTTAAAAATATGGACCTCACCATTCCTCAAATGGATGCACTGCCTATCAAATATGACACTCGTTCGTCTTATGAAAAAGTAGATGATGAATTTGGATTAATGCAAGACTCTTCTATTTATCTCATTGCTGAAAGAAGTGAAGGTTGGACAGATCATGACGGACTTCAAGCTATGTTTTCTATTCAAGAAGCTTTAGCTGCTGATTCACTCGTTAAAGAATACTCTACAATTTTTTCACTTGGTCAAATTGACACCGTAGAACAGTGGGAACAAATGATTCAAGTTCCACAGGCAGCGGAGGAGCTCAAAAAACTAGAAGCTACTTTTGTTCAAGACAATCAATTACTAATCCCTATTACAATCAGTGCAGAAAACGCAACAGAAGAAGCACAACAATGGGCGAGAGATTGGAGCAATAAATTTAACGAATATGATGTAATGATTGGCGGTATGCCTAAATTCAACCAAGAAATTTTTGATGAAATTTCAGATAAAATTGTCTCCGTCTTACTGGTGATTATTGTTTCGACATTCATTATTTTAATGCTCGCGTTCCGTTCGATATTAATTCCTATCAAAGCGATTTTAATGAATATTGTTGGTCTTTCAGCAACGTTCGGAATTTTAGTTTACATTTTCCAATATGGACATTTTGGTCTGCAAGCAGGAACGATTGCCTTAATCATCCCTGTCATTGTTTTTAGTCTTGTATTTGGACTCAGTATGGATTATGAAGTATTTCTTATTTCAAGAATGCAAGAAGAATATGCAAAAACACATGATAATGACCATTCAACCGTAGAAGGATTAGCCACTACAAGTAAAGTCATTACTTCTGCCGCATTAATTATGATTGTTCTAACAGGAGCATTTGCATTCACAGATGTTATGCCTGTTAAACAAATTGGTGTTGGTATTGCTATCGCCGTTGCTATTGATGCGACGATTATACGGCTATTACTCGTTCCTAGTTTAATGAAGCTATTTGGTGATTGGAATTGGTGGATGCCTTTCAAAAAGGGAAAATACACCATTAAAAGTTTTGAAGACTGATTTGTTTCTTGTGAAACATTTTCAAAAAAGGTTCATGTAACTACTTCATTTTTCACAATTTTAAAAGCATGAAAAGGTAAACTCGCCTTTTCATGCTTTTTCGTTGTTTACTTGACGTCTAACTGCACAATAACCACTTTCAAGTAATTAAATTGTGGAAACTGACGTGGGTGTGTAAAGTCTTCTTTCAGTCCATGATCTTCTAACACTTTGTATTTTCGTCCTGCTTGCTTGAGCCCTTGTTCAATCATCGTTTTGAATTTCTTCATCCCAAAGCTTGCATTGTTTGTTGAAGCGATAATAACCCCTTTAGATTGAGTCACTTGTGCTGCACGTTCCATCAACATAGGATAATCTTTTGCTGTACTGAAATTCATTTTTTTACTTCTTGCAAAACTAGGCGGGTCTAATACAACCACATCCCACTTCAACTCATTGCGAATCGCATAATTGAAGTAATTGAACACATCCATCACACGAATTTCTTGTGCTTCAAAATCGATGCCATTGACACTCATTTGTTCAATTGTTTTCGCTTCGCTTCGTTTGGCCAAGTCCACACTCGTTGTCGTTCTTGCGCCTCCTAGGCAGGCTGCCACTGAAAATGCACCTGTATAAGAGAAAGTATTTAAAACTGTTTTTCCCTCTGCATAAACATCTCTTAAACGCTGCCTTGTATAACGTTGGTCCAAGAATATGCCTGTCATCGCACCGTCATTTAAATCGACCGCAAAGTTCATTCCATTCTCTTGGACTACCATTGGGAATTCACCCCTTTGTCCTTGAACAAAGTCATCTTTTTCTAAATATGTGCCACCGTGATCAAATCTTATTTTTTCATAAATCCCCTTAGGTTCCATGACTTGTTCTAATGCTTGATAGACCTCTTTTTTAAATGTATACGCCCCTTTGCTATACCATTGGATTAACAAGTAATCATTGTATACATCTACTGTGATTCCACCAAATCCATCGCCTTCACCATTAAACAAACGATAAGCGGTCGTTGATTTTCCATCTAACCAATTGTCCCGACGACTTTTCGCTGCCGTGAAACGTTCTTTAAAAAATGCAACATCGACTGGCGTAGAGACTTGCTTTGCAATCATCCACCCTATTCCTTTATTTTGCTTTCCACTGTAAGCAGTTCCCAACAACTCACCTTTTTGATTCGTGACATTCAATAATTGTCCTTCTTCAAAATTTTTATGTCCAATGACCATGTCTGTTGTCAGTAAAGGATATCCTTTTTTGATGAGTTTCGATGCTTCTTCATGTACTGTTATTTTTTTATCCATCGTATTCCGCCTTCCTCGTTCTTCTTTATTATGACACGTCTCACAGGCCATGTCGCTAGTGAGTTTTTAGAGATCATAACGTTTCATACGGTTATAAAGCGTAACTCTCGAAATTCCGAGTAATTGAGCAGCAGCAGATTTATTGCCATATGTTCTTTCTAACGCTTGTATGATCTTCATTTTTTCATCGGTTACAGCCATAGCCTTGGGTTCAACAGGAAGAGTTTCAATAGGCTGAGGCATCACGGCCGATATTTCATCTATCCCTACTTCTTCTTTTTCTAAAAAGACAATCAATCGTTCTGCCATATTCCGTAATTCTCTCACATTCCCAGGAAAACGGTAGCTGAGTAATTTTTCTTGAGCCGCTATAGAGAGTGTCGGGGTTTTTTGTTTATATTTTAAACTAAATTGCTCAATAAAATGGTGAAATAATAGCAACACATCTTTTTCTCTTTCGCAAAGCGGTGGCACATTTAAATGGATAACATTTAAACGATAGTAAAGATCTTCTCTAAATTCTCCCGCTTCAATCATTTGTAGTAAATCACTGTTTGTTGCAGCGACGATTCGTGTGTCAACCTCAATGGGAGATGTACCACCTACTCTATAAAACTCTCTTTCTTGTAAGACGCGAAGCAATTTAACTTGCATATCTAAAGACAACGTCCCTACTTCATCCAAAAAAAGAGTGCCTTTACTCGCATATTCGATTTTTCCAATCTTGCCTTTTCGATCCGCGCCCGTAAAAGCCCCTGCTTCATAACCAAATAATTCACTCTCAAATAACGCTTTTGGAATTGCTCCACAGTTCACAGCGACAAACGGTTCTTTTGAACGTTCGCTTGCATCATGAATGCCTTGAGCAACGAGTTCTTTCCCCACGCCACTTTCTCCTTGTATCAATACGGTGGCTTGTGTGGAGGCCACTTTAGAAATCATACGCTTTAATGAGACAATTGCTTCACTTTCTCCAATCATGCTTTCTAACGGGTCATAGGTAGCTCGTTCTTGAATTTGTTGCTTCATACTTTGTAATTCTGTCACTTTCATAGACAACTCATCGCTCAATTTAACCGTATCTGAAATATCGCGGTCTACC
The DNA here is from genome assembly GCA_030146155.1 of Savagea sp. Taxonomy (GTDB): domain Bacteria; phylum Bacillota; class Bacilli; order Bacillales_A; family Planococcaceae; genus Savagea. The sequence continues at coordinate 31,936 of JASLCF010000150.1, read as the reverse complement.
GAGACAGCACCAATGATTTGACCTTCCTTGTTCATAATTGGCGAGGCATTAATGACGATATGTTTTCCTTGCTTCGGTTGATGATAAACATCATAAATCGCTTGTTGAGTTTGAATCACTTCTAATAATTTTAATTTATAGGTATGAAAAAAATCTTGAATTGGTTGACCAATGATATCCTTTGCTTGAATTTGATACACTTTTTCTGCAGGCTCATTCCAAAATTGAACAATTCCATCACGATCAATGATAGCAATCGCTTCCGAACTGATTGAAATTAATGTTTCAAGTGTTTCATTTGTCTCTCGCATAGTAACCTCCAAGTGTTCATCTGTTTAACAATAGTGTAAATCAACTGTACAAGATTGAACAGTATCCTTTACACTATTTTAAAAGAACTACATTAAATCAAGCTTTAAAAGTTGGCACGAATCTTGCATTATAATTATACTAGTCGATTAAGTCATTCAACCATTTGGAAGGGCTTTCAATTATTGAGGAGGAGCTTTAAATGAGTAAACAATTAAAATTTAGTCAAATTCTTGCAATCGGTTTCATGCTACTAGCTATGTTTCTCGGTGCAGGAAACATCATCTTCGCACCGAAATTAGGACAAGAAGCCGGAACAAACACTTGGCTCGCAATGGGTGGGTTTTTAATTACAGGCGTAGGTCTCGTCCTACTTGCTATTATTGCGTTAGCTATTGGCGGTGGGAAAGTAGAAGTTTTAGCAGGACTTGTTTCAAGTAAGTTTAGTAAAATTTTCTCTATTCTATTATTTTTAACTTTAGGACCTATTTACGTTATTCCAAGAACAACTTCTGTTGTTTATGAAATTTCAATCAACCCGTTATTATCAGAATCTTTGCAACAAAATAAATGGATTTTATTTTTCTTTTCACTATTCTTTATCGCACTGACTATTTGGTTATCTATGAATCCAGGAAAGTTTGTTGATCGTTTAGGAAAAATGATAACTCCTGTCTTTGGTATTTTACTTGCTATTTTAATCATCAAATCATTCATTACACCAATGGGTACAATCGGGGCCCCTACTGCTGGCTATTTAGAAAACGTTTTCTTACAGGGCTTCGTTAAAGGCTATTATACGATGGACGTATTAGCTGCATTTGTCTTTGGTGGAATCTTTATTAAAGCAATCGCAAATGAAGGGGTTACGAAGCAAAAAGACATTTCTTCTACATTTATCAAATCAGGAATTATTACTGTTGTAGGGCTTACAATCATCCAGCTATCAATGGCGTGGATTGGAGCAACAAGTGTAGATGCAATTGGCTCTTTAGACAATGGAGGCGCGATTTTAGCTCAAAGTGCTAACGTACTCTTTGGTAATATTGGTTTCTTAATGATTGGTGTCGTCATTTTCTTAACAGGGATTACAACAAATATCGCTTGTCTCTCTTCAGTAGCAGAATATTTCGAACGTGAATTCCCAACATTTTCTTATGTACGTTGGATGTTCGTTTTATCTTTCTTCAGCTTAATTTTTACAAACTTTGGTTTAACAAAAGTATTAGAGATGGCTTCACCTATCCTCTTATTACTTTACCCAATCTCTATCGCTTTAATTATTTTAATTTTCTTACACCGCGCGTTTAATGGCTATCAAGCTGTTTATGTAGGTACAATCATCGGTGTAGGTATCGTAGCAGTACTTGATGCTATAAAAGAAGCAGGATTCCTAGTAGCAGAAATTGATTCAACGTTCCAATTCATCCCTCTCTTCAGCAATGGAGCAGGATGGTTAGTAACTGGATTAATCGGTGGTATTATCGGGTATATTGTCGCTAAATCAAAACAAGCACCTGCTCGTCCACGTCCGGCTTTAGAATCTTAAGTATAATAAAAAAATCACTTCACTCTATGAAAGAGTTGAAGTGATTTTTTCTATTTAGAAAGAAATTAATTTATTTTTCATTTGTGTATAAGTCACTTTCATCCAATTCGTTTTAGGAGTAAATAGACGATCACTCACTAACTCTAAGTATGACTCTACTGTTCCTCGATAAATTTTCTGAGAAAGAGGATGTCTTTTAAAATCTTCTGGTTGAATAAAATGTGGAGACTCTTCAAATAAACGATAGCCACTTTGTTCAAAAAGAGTAGCGACAAACTCTGAACAAAAGAATGCTTTTTCACGTTCAATTGGAATATGTAACGCAAAACCAAACAACCCAATAAAGTTGTAGCGATAATCCTCTGCAGATTGTTCAAAACGCTTAACTTCCTGGCGAATTCGCTGATAGACCTTTTCACTTACCTTTAATTGGTGCACTTCACATCTTGCTTTTCTAAGAAACATCATTTCAGTATTTTCTTTTACGAATCCCCCGCTAAAAGGATTATGTTCCTGTCTTCTACCGAAGCTATACATTTCATCTAACTGGTCATCAAAAGCAATCGATACATGATTGAATTCTGTGCGTGTGTATAAACCTATTGCTCGTGAAAGCACCGTGCCTGTATCTGTTAATACAAGGTATATTCTTTTTTCCATGACTTGTCACCTCTTTTCTTCTACACTCAGTATAACTAGAGCTGGTTTCATTAAACACAGCTCTCCGAATGAAAAGCACTCCGCCTTTAGACGGAGTGCTTTTCTCGTCTCTATTTATTATACGAGCGAGTAGAAGAAAAGTTGCTTATTTTACAAAATCTTTAGATTGGTGTTTTTTTTGGTCAATTGCAAAATAACCCGCAACTGGTAAAATAATCATCGCAATTGCTAAGGCTGCTGCTGATAAGCCCTGTGCAGATAAAGCTCCTACAGAAAAACCTAATGCAATACCTAAAGCACTCCCTACTAACAAAGCCATCGCCATTAGTCTAATCATGGAAGCCCCTCCTTTCTAATTGTCCGAATTGTTCTTACACTCAGTATAGTCTAATTGATAACATTTATCAATCTCAATTGTCATCTCTTTTCAATTTGATGACATTTGTCAATAAAGGGTTTGAAACCGAACATAAAGTGAAACGTACTATATAGTAACTAATTTAGAGGAGGGCCTTTTATGACCACTTACATACTCCCTCACTTTATTGTCTTTTCTCAAAATAAGGCACTTCCTATTGAAAGAGAAGACCAAACCATTGTGGGACACTTATTAAGGCATCAGGAAACGACTTATGAAAAACATCGGAGCTTCCGATTCGAAAGCCTATCACAACAGAGTAGCCATACGATTGGCATTCTAGACACAGGATGGAAAAGAATGTGGTTGACAGAATATTTATTAACTGGCAATGATCAGGCTTGGCATTTAAAAGAAAAAGCAGGAAACCACTTACTCTACTTTTGCTTAGATGGTCAATTTGATCAAGACTCTATTCGGATTGAAGAAAATTGGTCGCAACAAATTGAAATTAAATTAAATGGCACACTTTTTGCTACAATTGATTTTCAATCCCATCCGAAAGGAACTTTATTTGAGTTTGAAGAGCCTATCCTAGAGTCTAGTCCTCTATTTACTTTAGTCATTAGTATGGCATTATTTTATCGTGTCTATAAAAAAGAACATGATTTTATTGAAGAGTGGTTAACGGATGAGTGGACACAATAAAAGGTTGCTTCCGCACTTTAAACTAGTGCGAAAGCAACCTTTTTATATTTTAAAAACGGATTGAATGCTCAACTCGATTAACTAACTCTTGAACATCACGTATAGCTGACTGGAACGACGTAGGACAGAGCACGTCAACATCCATCTCCTCAAATAATTGGTGTCCATTTTTTGTTCCGCCTGCCTTCAATTGTTCTGTCCAACGCTTTCCGTAAGCGACTCCATCTGTTGCTAGTCGAGATGCAATTGAACGAGATGCCGCCATTCCTACAGAGTAAGTGAACGGATAAAGTCCCATGTAATAGTGTGGTTGTCTCATCCAAGTCAATGCCGCTGTTTCATCAATCAACACGGTATCTCCCCAGAACTCTTTTAAAATCGTTTGTTTGGTCTGGGAAATAAATGATACTGATAAGTAATGCCCTTTCTCTGCAGCACCATACAGACGCCTTAACAACTCTGCCTCTAATACATGCGTAACACAATTATGATGATAGCTCATCAATAAATACATATCTAACCACTCAATCATATGTGGATCATCTGTTTGCTGTCGCATGTACTCTACAGTAACATGCTCCACCAAGGTAGAGGGAGACTCCACAAATAGGATTGATTGAGAATTATTAATTATTTTTTGATGATGTCCCGAGAAATGAAAATGGATCGCGTGACCTAATTCATGTCCTAGTAGTAAGACATCAAACAAACTCCCTCCCCAAGGATAAAAGGAATAACCATGGACACCATGTGTTCCTGAACCAAATGGAATCATTCGGCAACCTTCATTGTTTGCTTGGTAAACCCAACGTTCTTCAACTGCTTGGCGCATCACTTCTTGAAATTCTTCCCCAAAGGAGGCAGCAGCTCCAACTAAAATCTTTCCTGCTTCTTCAAAAGTTACCTTAGGATTAAATTCAGGTCGTAAAGGCGCTTTAACATCGGAAAATAATAACTCTTCTAACCCAAGTGTTTCTTTTCTAAGACGCGCGTATTGTTGCATTGGCTTCGATAAACCTGTTCGAAATGTATCTAAAATCAATTCAAATTGTTCAACAGTCATAGGATCTGCTACAAAGAATCCTTCAAAAGGAGTTCGGTCAGACAATAGCATCTCAATTGCAGAATCGTAGCCTTTCAGCTTTGCCAATTGGACATTTTTTTGAATTTCTGCAGCAAGTGCTGTTCCTGATGCATGCTGATGTTGTCGAAGTCCTCTTCCTAAAGACGCATAAGCTGAATGTCGCAACTGAGTATCTGGAGAAGTTTCTACTTGAGTCATATACATATGGAGAGATAATGGGAGTCGCTCTCCTTCCGACGACTGTGCTGAATCAAACTGTAAATCTGAAGTTGTAATTGCTTGGAACAAATTGTACGGTGTCTGTAATGTTCCCGACAAAGTCCTTAACAACTCTTCTTCACTCTCAGGTAACATCCCTTTCTTGGCATCCATTACTTTCTCTAAATAAGGTGCAAATAAATAAAGGTGCTCATCCTGCTCTAGCCAAGATACCAACAAAGATTGTTCCAACTCTTGTACTTTTCGTCTTACCTTAACATGCACTTGTCTCATAGCTGTTCCTAAACTTTGTGTTTGGCTCATTAATTCATGTGTGTGTGTATCTCCAGAATCTTCACTATAAAGGTACATCAAATAACTACTCACTTGATCGTAAGCAACGGCGAAGTGTTCATAAGTTTCTAACATTGCATACAAATCTCTTGGAGTGACAAGAAGAAGAGACTGCATCAACCACTGGTTAATTCGTCTTTCTGTCTCATGAGCAACTTCTAACAATTCTTGTTCATCAGCGAAAATATCTTTTAATTGCCACGTTTTTTCATCAGGCACTTCATGCCGTTTTACTCTCAAATTGCTCAACTCCCTCTATTTAATCGCTTCTTTTTCAGTCACTGCCCATTTCCACTTTCGGTTATTTTCGCTACCTTCAATTAATGAAAATTGCGTAACACGTTGGTTGAGTGCAAATAAGTCATAACGATAAAGCGTCGGTACCATCCATGCTTCTTCTTGCATCAATTTTTGCCATTCATTATAAACAGACGTACGATAACCTACATCGAATGCTTTTTCAGAAATACCTGCATTTAATAACTCGTCATTCTTATCGCTTACATACCTAGTAAAATTATAAAGTGCGTTTTTCCCATGATAATTTGAAGGATCAACATCGGTACCGATTGACCAACCACCTGAATAAATATCAATACCAGGCGCATCACTTTCGAGCATGTCATAGAATGTTAGATATTCGTGTAATCGTCCATCTAATAACTCGACTTGTAGCCCAACATCTGCCCAATTTTGAATATAGTGTTGTGCGATGGGCTCTAAGACTTCTGAACCTGTCATGGCTGCATAAGTTAACACCACTTTTTCACCTTGAGCATTCTCGCGGAAACCGTCTCCATCTCGATCTACCCAACCTGCTTCATCTAGTAATTTTTTCGCTAATTCAGGGTCAAATGAAATCCCCTCATTCGTTTCATCATGAAATCCTCTAGAGGGTGGAATCGCTGTTGTTGCTGGTACCATCAAGCCATTATACAACTTTGTTGCAACCGATTCTGTATCCATCGCATGGCCAATTGCTCGGCGAACTCTTGCATCAGCTAATTTTGCCTGGGGATCCATTATATTTTCACGCTTCTCCATATCCCACTTTCCTAATTTAAATGCTGTGTAATCATATATATCTCCAACTCTTCCTACAAAATTAATGTTCTTTAATTCTTTTCCAGCATCGTATTGAGAAAAAGGGTATTGAGCAATATCTACTTCTCCTTTTTGAAATGCATTGGCAATAATCTCAGGGCTAAATACTTTAAATACTAAAGATTGTAGGGCCGGCTTTCCTCTCCAGTAATCTTCATTTCTTTCATACATCACTGACTCGCCGTTGATTACTTTGGTTACGCGATATGGGCCGAAACCAATAGGTTGTTTACGAATCGCATCTGAACTTTCAATTTCTTCCATCGTTACTTCGCCTTTTGTCACATCTCCATAATAATGGCGTGGTAACGCATACGTCCATATTCCTGATAATACAGAAGGTGTTGCTTCAACATATGTAATTGAAATTTGACGCTTCTCATCATCTACTTTAATTCCAGTTATAGAATCTGCTTCACCATTCTTATAAGCTTCAGCACCTTCAACATTGCTAATCATATAAGAATACTGTGTTCCATTGTATTCTGGATGTGATAAAACTTCGTATGCATAAAGAAGATCGCTCGCTTTAACAGGCTCTCCATCATGCCAAGTTAATCCTTCCCGAATCGTCAATGTAATTGTGCGGTTATCTTCGCTTAACTCATATGTTGCTGGACCATCATTACTAATTAATAAATTCTCATCTGTTGCTAATAAAGGTTCATCAAAGAAGTCCATAATATCACGGTCAACTGTAGTACCATAAAATGGGCGACTCATTGTCCCTTCAAATGGATTACTTAATACAATTCCATAAACCAAACTTCCATCTTCTTCGATTGTTCCACCCGTCACTTCCAAAGGAAAATCAAACTCACTTTCTTGAACAGTAGGCACTTCTTTTCCCTCTGTGTTCTTTGATTTCTCTTGATTACAGGCAACCAATACGAATGTAAACGCCATCATTAATACAAATAGTACATACTTCTTTTGCATATTAGCACTCCCCCTCTTTTATCTTACATTCATCATAATCGATACAAAAGTATTACTCATTGTCTAATATCGATAATGAGTAATCGCTTTCAGTGTGATTAACCAACAATCACTTCTAAGGCAAGTGCGTAATAAAGATACCCTTCATAGCTGTAAATAGAAGGTTCAATAACTAATTTTTCAATTCGTTGCAAACGATGCTTAACTGTATTTGGATGGACAAATAGTTGTTCAGCTGTCTTGGTTTGATTTTTATTGTTTAGATAATACACATGTAAAGTTTGAAGCAAATCCATACCATATTTTTCATCAGCTTCAATTAATGGTAACAACTTCTCTCTCATGGCATCTACAATCATAGGTTGATCTTTCAATCGCACTACCAACTGGCTGACACTTAATTCTTTCCAGTGAACAATTTTCTGCTTCTTTTTAATAGCGACCTCACTTGCATCAAAAGCCATTTGATATTTTTTACGTATATCATGCATATTCCGAATAGGTAGTAGAGGACTTATCCCACAGTAAATTTCTACTCGTTCATTGATTAGACAGCTCATGATATCATCAGGTAATCTCTCGTTATGGATACAGATTAAATGATCTTTATGAATCCACAAAAAACAACCCATTCCCAATTGGTTTAATGTTTGTGAAATAATGTTATAGGCTCTCTGTAACTGTTGTCTATGCACTCGAAACACATACAAATAATTCGGAGACTGCAAATAATTCGATAAATGCTCGGTTTCAATCTTAGGCAAATCGAATGTCGCAAGTACCTCTTGCAATTTTTTCAATTCTTTATTCTCCATATATTTTGACATAGCCCGTCGCCGGATTACATCAAGCAATAGTAAACGACCACCACTTTCTAATAATTCATCAGTAGATAGCTGTGAATTCTCATCAGAAATAACACACAGTAAACCATAGTAATCATAGTCATTTTTTAAGGGTGTTAATTTAATTTGATAATATTTATTTTCTTTCGTTTGAAAACGAATTGATTCTCCAATCCACTCACTCTCACTTGTCAGTTCCGACAATTTTAATTTAAGGCCTTGAATTATCTTCGATAAAGCATCCCTTAATTCATCTTGATCTTTTCGATGATAGTATCGTTCTAAATCCGGAAAAAAGGAATAATCAAAAGTAATAATCGATACGCGATAAGTTTTACTTAACTGCTGTAAGATAATTTCTGGATTCTTCCTATTAATGACGACATCTAACAAAGAATCATTCATTAGCTTCTGTTGTTGTAGAGATTCACTTTTAACTTGTAATAAGAGACGTTGAGCAACCTCATAAACTACTCTTAAAGCGAGGGGATGTTCCACAACAACTAGAGATAGTTTTGATTGACCAAAGAATAATTGATTTCTTTTCCATTGTTCTAGAGTAATAACAATAGTAGTTGTTTCAATAAATTGTTCGCTTCCCTCTTCCCACTTTTCAGGAAATCCATCGGGTCCGATAACAAGAGTATGTGATGAGTGAATAGGCATTCGGGTCACCACAGATGAATAAGTCATCCCTTCTACTCGAAATGTTCGTAGACTTTCTATTTGTATACTTTCCAATAAATCTTTAATTGCAACTGTCTCCATTTTTTCCCACCTTTTATAATGATCCCCGTAGTAGAGAATAGATAGATAAAAAAACGTCTCAGTCACAACGGACTAAGACGTAATTGTTTTATTTTTTACGACGGCCTAGTAAGTTACCAAGTACAAATGCACCTGCTGCAACTCCTAAAACTGTGTTTGTTTTCTTGTTAAATACTTGTTTTGTAACTAATTTTAAGTTCTGTGGACGCTCAGCTAAACGACGCATGAAGTATCCGTACCAGTCATGACCAAATGGAACATACGTACAGAAGTTATAGCCTTCTTTAGCTAAATCTAACTGCATTTCTTTACGGAAACCGTATAACATTTGGAATTCAAACTTATCATTAGAGATGTTGTTTTCTTTTACAAAACGTTTTACATGATCAATTACATCGTGGTCATGTGTAGCGATTGAAGTGAATTTACCATTTAATAAATGATACTCAATCAATTTCAAGTAGTTTGCATCAATTTCTTCTTTTGTTTGGTAAGCTACTGATACAGGCTCTTTGTATGCACCTTTAACGATACGAAGACGGTGATTTTTGTATTTAACGATATCTTCTTCTGCACGGTAGAAGTACGATTGGATAACTGTACCAATGTTATCGTACTTTTCATTTAATTGATCAATTAAATCAAATGAAGGTTGTAAGTGTCCGTAATCTTCCATGTCAAAGTTAATGAAGATATTATACTCATACGCTTTTGAAACGATTTCTTCTAAGTTGTCGTAACAGAAGTTGTAGTCGATATCTAAACCTAATTGTGTTGGTTTTAAAGAGATATGCGCGTCTACGTCATGTTCATGGATTGCTTCAATCACCTGTAGGATTTGAGCTTTTGCTTCTAGTGCTTCTGATTTTTCGAAAACAAATTCTCCGAGGTTATCAATTGTTGCTGAGATTCCCTCTTTGTTTAATTCTTTAACACTTTCAATCATTGAGTCAATTGTAGTTCCTGCAACAACTGATTGTGCACCTAGTTGAAGGCCCCAGCGTTTAGCACCTTCGTTGAGCAATTTGTTCTCAGATAAATAAATAAAAAAGTCTCTTGCTACGTTCATTTGTATTCCTCCAATGTCTCAAATAGTTAGTGAAGCTTATGGTTGTTTCATTATCTATGATACGCCTACTAAGAAAAAAATACAGCCTTAGTATCTCATTTCAGTATAACATATTTTGCACCTATTGCATATAAAAGAAGCGTTAGATATGCTATTTTTATCAGTTCACTTATCAAATTTCTTATTTCCGACAAACTTTTGAACTTTCCCTGCATTTAGGTGCAAATTTTCTTTTCACCCCTTAGAAGGAGTGAACGCGTTCATAGCATCCCTCATAAATTGAGCTACACCTGGCCCTAATTGATTTAAATTCTTTTGAAAGCGTTCATCTTGTACATACATTTCTCCTAGTTGATGAAAGACTTCGATTGGGTAATTACCCATCGTATTCAATAGTTGAAACCACTCATTGGTCACTTGTTGCGCGACTTCACTTGCAGGGTCAGTCCCTACTAATACAGCATACTTCTTAAAAATACTTTGCATCTCTTGCTGTACATCCTTCTCTCTTCCTTTTATTGCATCTTCTGCCCAACTAACAGCACTTTCACCCCAACGTTCTGCCGCCTCTTCACGATATGGATTGTTATCCAATTGAAACCCTTCAAATCGTTCTTCTTTTGTCATCGTTATCTCTCCTCGAGTAGTTTGTATAATACGCTCACTATGCTTGAGCAACTGTTCATAATACTGTTTCTTTTCTAGAAGTAGTTGATGTTGTTTCTGAAGTGTACTTAATGCATCTACTTCATTGGTCAGTAATTGATGAATAGTCGCGAGTGGTAAATCTAATGCTTTAAAAAATAAAATTCTTTGTAATTTTTCTAAATCGTCTTCACTATAGATGCGGTAACCTGACAGCGAACGCTCAGGTGTCAGTAGCCCGATATCATCATAATGATGTAAGCTACGAACACTAACGCCACTTAACGCTGCAACTTCTTTTACTTTCATTCTATCCCTCCTCTTGATTATACTGTAAACAATGACATAACGTGAGGGTCAAGCTTTTTATGTGTGCGTCAAGTTTTTGTAGGTATAATTTTAAAAGAGGTAATTTCTTCTTGTTAGGTTTTATTTGACTTTGTCATCAAGTGAATACAGAATACACGTTGATTTCCGTTCCAGGCGGCCCTTGCCTGCGGAAAGCATAAAATCGTGGAGTGTGAATCAAAGGGATAAGACAGACTGACTATTTTTTCACCCACAAACATTTTATTCCTACGCTTTTCTTTTCAGCAGCTGAAACTTTTGACTATCGGATATCGTATGATAACTAACGAAATATACGATGAGCTCTTCATAGAGAAATATTGAGTGACGAGTCATCGTTCATCAAAAAGGAGAGATAATCAATGATTATGACTACTACACCTACTATCCAAGGGAAAGAAATTACAGCATATCATGGAGTTGTTTCAGGTGAAACAATTATGGGGGCTAACGTTGTGAGAGACGTTTTTGCATCCTTTACTGATATCGTAGGAGGAAGAAGTGGTGCCTACGAATCCAAGTTAACCGAGGCTAGACAAACGGCACTCGACGAGATGGCAGCAGAAGCTAAAAGGTTAGGCGCAAACGCAGTTGTCGGAATCGATTTGGATTTTGAAACATTGAGACAAGGAATGTTGATGTGTGTAGCCACAGGAACTGCAGTCTCTATTGAATAAAAATGAATCTTACTGTCTATGATTGAGGGATGCCTATTCGCGTCCCTTTTTATATCTTCTTGCTGCAGGATATAGGCAAACCCGCTTCATTTCCTTCTCCCATCAGACCTTCTATCAAATCGCCATACTCGGACATCACTGATAAACAGATAATCAACAGGTCAATCCTTATAAAAAAGAGTATACGAAGAGCTTTGAATTCATTTAGACAAACTGCATTTGTTTGCCTGCATTTTTTCAATCCCTCTCGCATACTCTCTTGACTATTCTCTTTCGTATACAATTTTACCAGCGACTACTGTCTTTTCGACCGCTACTTCTGTAATTTTATCAGCACGTAAATTAAAGATATCTTCAGCTAATACCGTAAAATCTGCATCAAAACCAACCGCTATTTTTCCGCGGTGGTCTGCCTTTCCTAAAGACGCTGCTGCATAGGAAGTGAAAAGCTGAACAGCCTCAAAATGAGTTAAATTCTGTTCTTCTAAGTAACTCTCTGTTTCGACAAAAGGTTTTCGACGAACGATTGCTGCTTGAATGCCTAAAAGTGGATCTGCCTCTTCAATAGGTGCATCTGATCCCGCAGAACAAATGAATCCTTCATCTAATAGTGTACGCCATGCATAGGCATAAGGAAGACGTTCCTCTCCTAGACGGTCCATGACCCAAGGAAAATCACTTGTGACGAATTTAGGTTGAATATCTAAAACAATGGGTAACTTTTTCATACGCTCGATTAAATCCGGTCGCAGCACATTCACATGAATAAAACGATCCAATACGCCTGGAGCCGCTGGATACTTCTCAACAGCGTTTAAGGCTTTCTCAACGGCTACATCTCCAATCATGTGAATAGCCACACCATCTCCATTTGAACGAGCTAAGCAAACAAGTTGTTCAATCTCTTCATCTGTAAGAACAGCTAATCCATAGTTGCCCGGATCATCGGCATAAGGCTCTGATAGAAGAGCCGTTCGCCCACCTAATGCACCATCGATAAAAAACTTCAAAGGACCTTCTTCTACAAATTCATCATATGTTTCTTGCGCCGCAACAATTTCTTCATAAGTTGTTGAGCGACGCATCAAATGCGCACGGAAATTTTTGTTTTTTCGAACGACGCGTTGATAAGCTTCAAATGGCTTCTTATAGCTCGTGTAATACCCCAAATCATCGGTAATCGCACCTGTTAAACCGAGTGCATGTAAATCCGCAATAGAGCGTGCCAAGACATCCTCTAAAAAATCGGTAGAAGGTTCGGGTATTTTTTGTAAAACGACTTCATGAGCCGCCTCTAATAAATAACCTGTCGGACTTCCCTCTGCATCAACGACAACCTTCCCATTCTCTACTTCAGTTTGTTGTAAAAGCCCTGCAATTTCAAGCGCCTTAGTATTGGCAATCGCTGCATGACGACAAGCCCGCTTTAAAACGATCGGGTGATCTGTTGATATCGCATCGAGTTCTTTTCTATGAATAATCGTAGGCTCACTGAAGTTCCCTTCATTCCAACCCTCTCCGACAACCCATTCACCATGAGGCGTTTCCTTTACTTTTTGACGAACTGCTTCTAGAATCATTTCTACCGATGAATAAGTGGATAAATCCAAAGAAACTAACTTCTCTCCATGTGCAATAACATGCATATGCGTATCCACAAAACCAGGAAATAACACAGCTCCTTTTAAATCCACAATTTCATCCGCAAAAGGTTGTAACTCTTCAAATGTACCTATCTTTTCAATCTTCCCATCGTATGTGCAAATCGCCTCTACTGTATCCATATAGCGATTCATCGTATAAATCGTCCCATTCCACCATACTGTTCTCACCCTCAGCACCCCTTTTTTCTATCCATTTTACAGACGACTGTCATAAAAAGCAATCTATGATAGAGTAGAGTAAATGATGATAAAGGAGGGTTCATTGATGCAGTTAACCATCTATCTTGCAGGAGAAATTCATTCACCTTGGCGAACAACCATTAAGGAAAAAGCAGCTCACCTACCCATTACTTTTGTAGGTCCCGTAGAAGATCATGACTTGTCTGATCATATTGGAGAACACATTTTAGGGAAACAAGCTGACCCTATTTCCAAAGACCGTGCAGCTTCTAGTATTAATAATCTACGCACGACTTTAATGCTTCAACAGGCTGATTTAGTCATTGCTAAATTTGGCACACAGTATAAGCAGTGGAATACGGCAATGGATGCAAGCAGTGCCGTAAGCTTAAACAAACCCTTACTGCTCATTAGGCCAGAAGAACACCATCATGCTTTAAAAGAACTGGAAAGAAAAGCAGATGTCACAGTCACAACTGAGGAACAAATTATTCAAATTTTAGAATATGTTTGTCGTCCTGAATAATCAAACAGACTGCCTCTTTTTTGAGAGACAGTCTGTTTCATTTAGAATCGTTTTGTAAATTTATTGCGGATAATAATCGCTGCTGAATTCAGTAATAACAAAGCTACTAATAAAACGATAATTGTTGCCGCAGCTAAATTTGCATACTCTGCAGTTAGTGATGAATCTAATGTCCAGTAATAAATTTGCATCGGTAAGACAGTGAATCGATCAAAAATCCCTCCTGGAAAGGGTAACAATAACGCTGGAATGCCAATAACGACTAAAGGTGCTGTCTCACCAATTGCACGAGACAAAGACAGAATAGCTCCCGTTAAAATCCCAGGCAAAGCCACAGGCAAAATAACCGAACGAATCGTCTGCCATTTGGTTGCTCCTAATCCTAAAGAGCCTTCGTTTAAAAACTGGGGCACTGCGCGTAAAGCTTCTTGACTCGCTACGATAACGATAGGCAAAATCAATAAAGACATCGTGAGTCCTCCTGCTAATACTACATTTCCTAAATCCATTGCACGAACGAATACAGTTAACCCTAAAATCCCATAGACAATAGAAGGTACACCGGCTAAATTCGCAATATTCGTTTGAATCAATTCAGTCATTTTATTCTTCTTCGCATACATCTCTAAATAAATGGCTGTAGCTACACCTAAAAACATCGTCACTGGCGCAACAACAAGCATTAACCAAAAGGTACCTAAAATCGCACCCATAATTCCTGCTCTTTCCGGGTTCGTAGACTGTTTACCCGTAAGGAAACTCCAATTTAAAAAGCCTATACCTTCAGAAATCACGCGATAGAGTAAGATAGCTAAAATAACCAAACCAAAAAGAGTAGATAAAAAGAAAATTCCTTTTAAAAATTGATTCAATTTTAAACGCAGATTCAATTTTTTCTCAAACTTCTTTTCTGCCACTAATTCATTCATTTTAATACTCCTCTCTAAACTTACGTGATACATAACGTGCGAGTACGTTCATTAATAAAGTAAAAATAAATAAAGTCATCGCTACAGCATAAAGACTGTAATACACAGTAGATCCAGCAGGTGCGTCTCCACCTGTTACTTCTACAATATAAGCCGTCATTGTCTGCATCGATTGAGTCAAATCAAATGTGAAATTTTTTGTACTTCCGCTCGCTATCGTAACAATCATTGTCTCACCGATTGCACGAGAAATACCGAGTACAAACGATGCAATAATTCCTGATAAAGCTGCTGGAATCACTACTTTTCTTGTGACTTCAAATTTCGTAGCCCCTAAACCTAGTGCTCCTTCACGCATCGCTTGAGGGACAGAGCTCATCGCATCTTCAGAAAGTGAAGCTACCATGGGAATAATCATCACGCCCATGACAAGTCCTGGACTCAAAATATTCGTGGCCTCTAAACTTGGAATCAGCATACGTAAAACTGGAGTTACAAAGGTGAAAGCAAAAAAACCATATACGATTGTTGGAATCCCTGCTAAAATTTCAAGCATTGGCTTTAGTTTTTTGCGTAATCCTTCAGATGCATATTCACTTAAATAAATAGCTGTCATCAAACCAATTGGAATAGCGACTAACATCGCAATGACCGATGAATAGAGAGTACCCATCAACAAAGGCAAAACACCAAATTGTGGATTTTGGCTTAATGGTTTCAATACGGTGCTCGTGAAAAACTCTTTTAAAGGTACTCTTCTAAAAAATTCAATGGTTTCAGATAATAAAGTAAACACAATACCGATCGTTGTGAGTACTGAGATACTTGCAATCACAAACAATATAGATGGAATTGCTTTTTCAAAATGATCTTTAATCGTCTGTTTACTTCTGCGTTCATTAATTAAATCTCTTACTTTCTTGTCAGATGGTTTAATTTCTTTCATAGTTCCAGCACCTCTCTATCTTTTTGGTACAAAAAGAGGTGAAAGCGTCTAGATGTGCCCTCACCTCTTGCCTACTTATTTTAATCCTTCAAGGAAACTTAAGTTTTCTTTAACTTCTTCATCTGGAATTGGAGCAAATCCAGTTTCACCTGCAAATGTATTAATGTTATTCACTACATATTTAGCAAAGTCTAATACTTCAGGTTTTTCTTTTGCATGATCCACGTTTAAGTAAGTAAATACTGGACGTGTGAAATCAGCGTACTCACCATCTTCAGAGATTGTATTCAATGAAGGTTCTACTGGACCATTACCGAAATCTACTGATACTGCTTGTAATTTATCTTTGTTATTGACATAGTAACCAAACCCAAAGAATGCAATACCGTTTTTATTTTCAGAAACTAATTTCACTAATGTTGAGTATTCTTGGTTTAAATCCACTGAATCTGCTAAGTCTTCTTTGCCTAAAATATTTTCATAGAAAAATTCATATGTTCCGTGGTTTTCGTTAGGACCCATTGGTGCGATATCTTCACTTGGCCATTCTGGATTAATTTCTGACCATTGCTTTACCTCACCTTTAAAGATTGCAATTAAATTTTCTGGTGTTAATTCTGTTGCAAAATCATTGTCCTTATTGATTACGAATGTTAATCCGTCTAACGCTACTTTCAACTCTTTGACTTCCATATTTAACTTTTCTACTTCTGCTTGTTCTTCATCTTTAATTTTACGAGAAGCATCGTTGAAATCTGTTCCATTTTCAACTAAAAACTTCTTGAATCCAGCACTTGTTCCTGCTCGGCTCACTTCTACTGATACATTTTCTTGCTCGTTCAACATATATTCTTCAGCAATACGTGACATTAATGGGAATACTGTACCTGATCCATCGATCATCACGCTACCCTCTAGTTTTTCTTCTTTCGGGTTTTGGTCATCCCCTTTTGCATCTTCGTCTGTACCTGGTTTATCTTCTTTTTTGTCTCCACAAGCGACCATGATTACTGATAGTGCTGCGAGTGCTAAAAGTAAAAGCCATTTTTTCAAGTTCATTGTAAGTAGTCCTCCCTTTGACGACTGTATAAGATTTTTTGAAGTGCTGCTTCGCTATCTTCAAACCCTAGTATAGAGAGGAATTATTAATGTCATATATGAATTTTGTTAACCATTTGTAAATTTGATTTTTTAAATAATCCTTGCATTTTTAATTGAAATGTTTTATTGTTGTACTAAGGAAACATTCTTTCCTTAAGTAAACATTTGGAGGTGAATGATTGATGTCGCTTTTTAAATTACCAGAATTACCGTACGCGGTAGACGCACTAGATCCCTATATCGATGCACAAACTTTAGAGATTCATCATGGGAAACACCATCAAACGTACGTCAACAACTTAAATGCTGCGCTCGAACAAGAGCCTTCTCTCCAACAATTGTCTATTGAACAACTGCTTACTGATCTCGACGCCATTCCAGATTCAATTCGCACGGCTGTTCAAAACAACGGTGGAGGGCATTATTGTCATACGTTATTTTGGGAATCTATGAGTCCTAAAGGTGGCGGTGAACCAACAGCTGATATTCGTACTGCAATCGTGAATCGCTTCAATAGCTTTGACGCTTTTCAAGAGCAGTTGTCACAAGCAGCTATTAGTCGATTTGGTAGTGGATATGGTTGGTTAGTGTTAGATGAGAATGGTCAATTGGCCGTTACTAGTACAGCAAACCAAGATACACCCCTTAAAGATGGGCATTCTCCATTACTTGTCATTGATGTTTGGGAACATGCGTATTATTTAAAGTATCAAAATCGACGTCCTGAGTTCGTCACAAATTGGTGGAACACTGTGAATTGGGATGTTGTCAACGAGAGACTTCTCGCTGCACAACGTCGTTAATCATATCTTCCCCTCTAGAAAAACATTTACATCCTACACTCTTTTGAAGTACTTGCGATGCGTGCGCAAGTACTTCCTTTTTTTATTTCTTTTTTAAAAAGACTTCCTTTATGAATGAATTTCTCTTTGCATAAAAAAAGAGTGCAAGGTAGTCATCACCTTACACTCTTTGTATCCATTTCCTACTTATTCTTTAAAACCATACAACCCATGCAAGTACTGCTGCTAAAACTAGTCGATAAATTGCGAATGGCTTTAACTTCACTTTTGAAATCAACTGTAAGAAGAATTTAATTGATAACAGTGAGAAAATAAAAGCACTAATAAATCCTACAATATAGAAACTTAAATCATCTAACACAATATGATCCCAATTTTTAAGCACCGATACTAAACTAGCTCCTAGCATAATAGGTACAGCCATAATAAATGTAAAATCTGCAGCTGTTCGGTGATTTAATCCCATTAACACACCACCTGAAATCGTAGCACCTGAACGAGAAAAACCTGGCCATAGTGATAAACACTGAACAAGACCTACAGCAAAAGCTTGTCGATAAGTAATTTCATCTAAACTTTGCACACGAGGTTGCTTCGGACCGAAACGATCTGCCGCTAACATTAAAATAGAACCTGCCACTAAGGCAAAAATAACAGGTTTCGTTCCAAATAAATGATCATCGATTAAGTCTTTTAAGGCAAAACCAACAACAACTGCTGGCAACATTCCTACGATGACATGTAGCAAGTTAAAGCGTTGATGCATCTTCTGTCCATCGACCTTATAAAATCCAAGTAAGCTCCATAATCTCTTCCAGAAAACAACGACCACCGCTAAAATCGAACCTAATTGAATGACAATTTTAAATGTATTTGCAGAATACTTTCCTAAAAACTCTTCAGACTTCAACCACATTTCATCTACAATAATTAAATGTCCTGTTGAAGATACAGGAGCAAATTCGGTTAAACCCTCGACCAATCCTAAAATCATTGCTTTTAAAAGCACGAGCCAATCCCAATCCATTTTGACACTTCCTTCATTCAATATCAATTACGTTTCATTTGTACTCTCATCACTTTACTAAAAACGAAGGCAATGAGCAAATGGTTCCTTTGAGCGGATTGATTATTGGTTTCTATCTCATTTTCTGTAATGGTCCTAAAGTATCAATACATACTTTTTTATTCACTGAAAAGTGTTGCTTTTATCCTATTAATCGATATAATTAAAGATAGTATATAAAAATTTAGGGGTGGACAAACATGAGTGCTTTGAGACCAAAAATGAGTTTAGAAGAAGCTCTTCAACGCGGAACGGATTTTCAATTAAGTAGCCGATTTCAACAAACGTTGACGCATAATGCGCTACAAAAAGAGGATGCATCTTACTTGAAAGAAATCTATGAAAAATTAACAAACGATCGTGAAAATATGGTGAATCTCTTCACAGAATCATTTAACGAAATGACACCTAAAGGTTCACTCGGCGTGTCAAATCAACAAGTAGAAAAATATCTTAATGTTTTTTTTACACAAGAACGTTCTGATCAATACTTCGACCATACGTTACGTTTTTTTGATGATTTGCAAGAACAAGGATTCGAACTTGGTTTAACGCTTGTTGCTTTTAATCAATTTTCATTCTTTGTGTCTACACATATTTTGCACCACTTTGGATTCCGCCCTACACGTGCAATGAAATACTTGCAAACTTTTAATGCTGCTTATAATGTGGAAATTCAAACCTTATCTAATAAATTTCAAGAAAAAATGTTAAATAATGTAGTCGCCGATATTTCTCATCTTGTAGATGTCAACGCTAAGATCATGTTTATGAAAGACTTGATTTATAATTTAGACAAACAATCAGATGAAATTCAATCTTCTACCGCTGCGACAGAAGAAATCACAGCTTCAATTGTTGAAGTTGCGCATTCTTCGACAAGAATCTCTGAAAAAACAGCCGATTCAGTAGAATATGCTACGAATAGTAAAAAAACGATTGAAAATACATTAGATGAAATTTTTAAAACAGAAGAAACTTTTGGATCTATTGTCAATACATTCGCTGAACTACAAAAAAGAGTTAATGATATTGAAAATGTCGTTACGCTCATTAATGAAATTGCAGCCCAAACTAATTTACTCGCATTAAATGCTTCAATTGAAGCTGCTCGTGCTGGAGAACATGGACGTGGATTCGCAGTAGTCGCACAAGAAGTACGTAAATTAGCGGAAAACACAGTATCCGCTCTGAGCGAAGTGTCAGACAACGTCAAGCATTTGAAATCCTATTCAAATGATGTTTCAACTTCTATTCAAGAAACAACAAAGATTATCTCTCTCGCTACAGACGAAGCGAAAGATTCATTGCCTCTTTTGAATGCAATTGTAGATGCTATTGAGGAAATTAATGTAGATGTGACGAACACAGCGGCTATTTCTGAACAACAAGCAGCTTCGATCGATGAAGTATCTAATCGAATGGTAGAGATGTCACATTTACAAGAAGATATTCGAGATTTTGGTGAAAGTACTTCACGTGCGGTATATGATTTAAGTACAGAAATTAATAATTTTAGATTAAAATTTTTGGATGAGAATAACGTACACCTGACGTCAGAGTCCTTATTACAACTTTCTAAAGCAGACCATATTTTATGGAAATGGCGAATTTATAATATGTTCTTAGGTTTAGAACAAGTAGACCCTGCTTCTGTCGCTGGACATACAGCATGTCGTTTAGGCAAATGGTACTTTGCACCTGAAACAAAATCAAAACTAGGTCACTTAGTTGCTTATCAAAAACTAGATGAGCACCATGCGGATGTTCATAACTGTGCACGAATGGCTGCTTCTGAATATGCGGCAGGCAACATTGCACAAGCTGAAAAAGCACTCGCTAAAATAGAATCTGCTTCTAATGAAGTCCTTCGTTTACTGGATGAATTGATTCTTTACATTCGCAATAACTAAACAATAAGAGACTAGGACGAAACCTCTGAATATCAGTTTTATCCTAGATCACGTTGGTGAAAGAAAATCCCCTTCTCCTGATTTTGGAGAAGGGGATGAAATTTTATTAAAAAAGAACTCGTCAAAACGCATGAAATAAAAGGTTAAAACCTTGATTTCATGCGATTTCTATTTTAGTAATTTATGTTTTTCTTTTCCACTTTGACTGATGTCCGAGCCTCTTTTTTGATTACCTTTCTTTTAATTGTTCACGTAACGCAGCCTTTAAAAACTTACCTACCGATGTTTTGGGTAATTCTTCCATAAAGATAATTTCATCTGGTAGCCACCACTTTGCAAAAGTCTGGGACAATTCATTTAAAATGGCTGTCTTTGTTTCTTCATTCTCTTCTACTCCCTCTTTCACTACAACACAAGCAACCGGTCTTTCTTGCCATTTTTCATGAGGTACTGCTACGACAGCTGCTTCAAAAACAAGCGGGTGAGACATGATGCCATTTTCTAAATCTACCGAAGATATCCACTCCCCACCACTTTTAATTAAATCACTCGTCCGATCTGTGATTTTGATATAGCCTTCTTTAGTATAAACCGCTATATCTCCTGTATATAACCAACCGCCTTTAAAGGCATCCGCCGTTCGCTCATCTTTATAATATTCATTTGCAATCCAAGGACCACGAACAATCAATTCACCCATCGTTTCCCCGTCCCAAGGAACATCGCCTGCTTCATTAATAATCCTTGTCTCTAGTCCTGGCACAGTCAAGCCTTGCGTTGCTCTCAACTCTAGCTTTTCTTCAGTTGAATAATTCTCTTCTACAGTTTGTGTATACTTAGATACACTGACAAGCGGTGTTGTTTCCGTCATTCCGTATCCGATAAGATAAGGAATACCTAATTGCTCTTGATAAGCTTGAATCAGTCCTTTTGGAGAGGCAGCTCCTCCAGCAACTACATGTTTCAAAGAAGATAAATCTCTAGGCCGAGCTTCTTGTTCTTTCAATAGAGCTAAAAAGATAGTCGGGACTCCGGCTGTTAATGTCACCTTTTCTTGCTCAATCAAATCTAAGAGCAAACCAGAAGTAAATTGCGGACCTGGCATGACTTGTGTCGTTCCAAATAATACTGCTGCAAAGGGCATTCCCCACGCGTTCACATGAAACATTGGCACAATTGGCATGATGACATCTTTCTCTTCAATCCCTAGGGAGTCCGCTAATCCAAGAGACAAACTATGCAAAACTAATCCACGATGAGAATAAACAACACCTTTAGGCATACCAGTAGTTGCACTGGTATAACAGATACCAGCCGGTGCATTTTCATCTAAATCTTCTGGATAACTAATTTCATCAGAAGCTTGTTCAAGTAAGTGTTCATAATGATAAAGATTTGAAAATGAAGAAGGAGGTAATGCTGAATCATCAGTCATTATAATCACATGTTGAACAGACGGCATTTGAGGTAATAAGGCATCAATGAGGGGAAACAAGTTATCGTCCACAACCAAAATTTCATCTTCTGCGTGGTTAACAACATGTAAAATATGTTCAGGTGACAAACGGATATTAATCATATGCAAAATGGCACCAACACTCGGCACACCAAAATACAACTCCAAATGCCTATGGTGATTCCAAGCAAATGAACCTACCTTAGTCCCTTCCTTCATACCTAAAGTAATTAAAGCATTAGATAACTTTCTCGTTCGTTTAGCAAATAAAGAATAAGGAATACGATGAATCGTTTGCTCACTAGTTCTTGAGATCACTAGCTTGTCTGGAAAATACTGCTCGGCTCTTCGAATAAAAGAGGATAATAACAATTGTGTGGGCATCATAGACAATCTCTCCTTTGCTTTTAATAGACTTATTTTACCATTTCTCTCTTGTTTTTGAAAGCGTTTACAATGAATTATTGTTTATTTTTTCATTGATAAGGGTAAGGATAAGAGAAAGGATTTGATGATGATGAGTAATGAGAAAAATTATCCTAATAAAAATGATTTTGAAGTCAAACGAGTCAATCCAAAGACCGGCAAAGCTGAAAGTTACCATGAACTTCCCTTAGCAGATCCTGCTGATTCTAATCAAGATAAATACTTTAGAGAAAACGCTGATGCAACTGTTGATACCGAAGAGGAGATACCCGCAGTGTTTGAACATACAATTGAAGAACAAAAAAAATAAGGGATTATCCCTTATTTTTTTTGACTAATTGATGTTGAAAAGCATAAACAACTGCTTGTGTTCGATCTTCAACTTCAAGTTTTGATAAAATATTACTAACATGTGTTTTGACGGTCTTAATCCCAATATATAAATCATCTGCAATCGTTGCATTCGACTTTCCTTCCGCTAAAAGTAGAAGGACTTCCAATTCACGACTCGTTAATTCTTCGTGAGGAAAAGACTGCTGTTCACTTCTCATTTTTTTCATCATTTTAGAAGTGACCTCTGGTTCTAATACAGAGTCGCCTGCAAAGGTTTGGCGAATGGATTCTGCGATACGCTTCGCATTGGATGTTTTTAAAATATAACTCGTGGCTCCCGCTTCGAGTGCTGGATATAATTTATCGTCATCTAGAAAACTAGTCACAATAATTACCTTTGCTTCTGGCCACTCTTTTAAAATTTCAGCAGTAGCCTCCGCTCCATTCATCACCGGCATGACCATGTCCATCAAAATAATATCTGGACGTAATGCTAAAGCAAGGCGAACCCCCTCCTCACCATTCTCAGCCTGACCGACTACCTCTAAATCGCTTTGCGTTTGTAAATAAGTACTTACGCCAATCCGTACCATCTCATGATCGTCGACTAATAATACTCGAATCATCGCTCTCTCTCTCCTCTCTTCCAGTGGGCACTTTCACTTCTACAATCGTGCCTTGCGAAGGAACCGACACAATCTTATAAGTCGCACCTATTTCGATCGCTCTTTCTTTCACATTCTTTAAACCGTACGATCCTTTATCGTAATGCTCTTGTTCAAAACCCACACCATTATCCTGAATTTTTAAAATGGCATATTGATCACGTTCGATAAACAATAAATGGACTTCAGTCGCCTTCGCATGGCGTAATGTATTCGATAATGTTTCCTGAGCAATCCGAAAGAGGTGATCCTCTGTTCCTTTAGATAATTCAATCGCTTCTAATTCAAATGTGATATCAAAATTCACTTTTTGCTGAAGTTCACTTAATAATTGCTCCATTCCTTCTGTAAACGTACGATCATGTAATGCTGCTGGACGTAAGTGAAGTAAAAGTGCACGCATTTCAAGTTGAGCTTGTTGCACAATCTGCTCAATTTGGTGAATGAGGGGCTCTTCTGTTTCTTCTGTCAATGCTGAAAGTAACATGGATGCCGCAAAAAGCTGTTGCGAAACGGAGTCATGTAATTCACGAGCAAGACGCTGACGTTCTGCAACGAGTCGCTCCTCAATCAGAGCATCTTGCTTGATGACACGTTCTTCTGTAATCTTCTTTAAACTCGTTCGCTGCTGCTCAAGTGTTTCTGCAATCGTTTCTATCTGGTGGCGAAGCGCCTTTTTGGGAATAGGTGAAGTCGGCACTTCCCCTTTAGCCAATCTATCAAGTGGCTCACTATACATTCGAATAATTTTCTTTTCAGAACTGGCCATTTGTCCAGCCACCCATAGCCCTAACCCGGAAGAAAGAATCGTCAACGCACTAAAACGAGAATGCGCAAACCAATTTCCTTCAAAAAATTCTTTGTTATAAATTTCTTTCATGAATAGTGCTTGCAATGTGTCCAACGTAATTGAATCAGGTAGTAAGAGAGAAAGCATTAAACCAACGCTTAAAGAAAGAAAAAGCAGACTATAACTCAACCAACGGTGAAAGAATCGGATCATTTTCGAATCACCTCAAAACTTCCAGCAAACAATGAAACGGAAATAATTAATTCTGGACTGTCTACTCTTTTGGTATCATAACCATCTTTAAAATGAAGTGTTTCATTCATCAAGGTTTGAGGTTGGTGGTGAAGTATTTTAGCTTCCCCGTACACAGTAGAAAAGTGAATCCGAGCAGGAACTTCGTAAGGAATTTCTATTTTCACTTGACCGAAAGTCTGACGAATAGAAATAAATGAAGTTTGCTTAGGTAAGACAGTGTTCGTTACATCGACAATCGTTTGTCCATAAAAGCCACTAATATGGACATCTTCCCATTCATATGAACGAAAAGGAGATTGATAGAAAGAAAAAAGTTTATTTTTCCAAATGCCATTTGGCGTCTCTTCTTCATAGGTTTGTATCGGTCTGAAAAGCTGCTCTGGTGGAGTGCCTTTCCAAAGAAGATACAACGCATGTAAAATAAAAATAAAAAGGAGTAACCGGAGTGACCATACACTCAATAAAGCAACTGCCAAAAAGGCTAAGCCCACATATAAAATCCATTTCCGCTCACGTTTCATACCAAAATAAACAAGTATTCCACCCAGAAATAGATTGATAATATTATGATTGCCAAGAAAGACAAATTCTACAAACATCAATAAAAATAATAATAGTAAATATGTGGGGAATTGTTTATTCATGATCAAACCTCCTATCCTTTATGTAATTAATCCAACCTTACTTCTGCGCAAGATTGGATTGTGATATGCTTCTTTATTATAAATGTTGTTGTTGATTTTGCAATTGTTCTAAGCGTTCTTCCATTGAAGAACGATGTTGGCTTGCAGTCACTTCTTGGCGTTCAAAGTAGCGAGAGGTAACGTCACCCGTTAAATGAGTGGTTTGCTCTTCTACCTTTTCCATTTCAGATTGGGCACGAAGAACATTTTCTTGGCTCATTAACTGCAATTGTCTCATTTTCATATCTTCAATTTTATGTTTCATTTGACCATACTGACGTTCTAAAGCACGCAAATCTTTTTCTGCTTGGGTTTGTGTTTCAATCAGTCGTCCCATACGTCCCTCAATCGCCTTTACTTCATCTTGAGCAAATAACAGTAGTTCTTCTTCTTGGTGCTGCTCGGCTAATCCCAATTGATCTTGTCTCTTAGATAATTGTTTGTTCAAATGACTTTTCTCCAAAGTCAATTCCTCTACTAGTAATTCTTGACGTCGTAAGAGTTGCTGAACCTTTTCAGTTTGTTGCTCAGCTTCCTCTACAAAGCGGTTCAGTGTAGCCATTGGATTCTCAGCTTCTTTTTTATCTAAATAGTGATGAACATCTGATTCGATTGAATAACGAATTCGATTCCATAATGCTTTCATAATAACTCTCTCCTTTATTTCGTTAGTTTTTCCCATTCTTTTTCAAAATTCATAAATGGATCTGATGAGACAGGTTGTTCTTTATCGACAATCACTGCTGGTTCCTCTTCTTTTTTCCAATTTGTATATAAATAATACAAACCAATGACAGCTAATAAACCGAGATAAGCTGGAAGATTAGCAAGTGAAATCATCAATGCGACAAATACGATACTTGCCCAAAATAATTTGCCAATCGATGAAGTCGTTTGAGTGAATGCTTTTAATCCAAAAAATACCACCCCGACTGTAAAAGCTAATGCAAGAATTGGAATAAGGCTTCCTAAAATAGTAATCCCTAACATCATCGCTGCAATAATTAAAAGTATTGTCATCATGTTGTTTCCCTCCTTTTTTCTTACTCTTAGTATAAAATTTTTGCGGCACTTAAAAAACGGACTAGGAATTGATTTTACTCTCCGCCTAGAGACCGAGTTTCTCGTTCAATCCATCCACTACTCTTGAATGGTTTCACAAAAAAGGAGAGCTCCATCAAACAACATGCCCCCTGTTGTAAATTTAGACATAAAAACACCCTATAAATGTTAGTTTGGTATCTCACATTTATAGGGCAGTTCATGCTCTTATTGAACAATGGTCACTTTTGATATGATCTTACCCATTTTTCAGGTTTAGAAAGTAGGGGCTTCATATCTTCTCTCAACTCTTGCTCCAAAGCATACTCATTCAACGAAAGGACAGTTTCTAACTCTTTCCGATATACTGTCATCGCTGGTGAGTCCGGATATTGAAAGGTAATTTGGTCTACGTTTGGAATCAGTGTAAAGAGATATGCACTTTGGCTGAGTGTCTCTTGCTTTTCCTGTAATAAAGTAGCAAGACCTTGATAATCAATCGTCATGCCATAAGGCTCCTGCTTTGTGTGTAGTTCTAATCGCTCAAAAGCTTCGCGTTCATCCAGTTGCTCGATAATTGCTAGTACAGCTGAATTGTCACCTACTTTTGTTCCCTGCCAATCAAACAACTCTGATTGTTCTTGCGTCTGGCAAGCGACGAGGAACAAGAGGAGGAACAATACCATTAAACCTTTTAATAGCTGTCTCATTGCTCATTCTCCTAACGGTCAATCGGTAATTTTACAGTCACCTTAAATAGATCTCCATCCATTTCAATCACAAGTTCTCCTCCGTGAAGCGTAATGATCGAATCAACAATCGCTAAGCCTAATCCAGAACCTTCTGTGTTCCTCGATTCATCAGCGCGCTTAAAACGATCTGTTAACTCCGAAAGATTACCTGCTAATTCATATTTAGAGATGTTGCGTACTGTAAATACAGCGTTTTGTTGTTGTTGCTCTAAATCGATATAGATTCGAGTGCCTTCTAAAGAATACTTCAAGGCGTTCGACACAAGATTGTCAATCACACGCCACCACCTTTCGCCATCCACTGTTGCATGGATAGGATGTGCTGGCAATTGAACTCTCACATCAAAAGGACTTTCATCCAGTTCTATTTGTCGTTCAGCTAAGACTTGTTGAAGCAATTGTGTTAAATCTAAAGTGGCGCGATTTAATTGCATATTGCCACTAGCCATTTTCGATACTTCAAATAAATCTTCAATTAATATTTTAAGTCGTTCTGATTTTTGTTCGATGATACGAATGTACTTTTGACGTTCTTCTTCCGATAATTGTTGTGTTTTTAGCAAGTCAGTGTACGTAATAATTGAAGTCAGTGGTGTCCGTAAATCATGACTGACATTGGTAATTAACTCCGTTTTCATCCGTTCGCTTTTATGTTGCTGTGTGACTGCATATTGAATGCCGTGTGACAAGCGATTCAACTGCTGTGCATGTTTTGCAATCGGAGATTTTCCGATGACTGGAACTTCAACCTCTTGCCCCTCTGCCATTTTCTCTGTCACTTGAAACACACGATTTAAATAACCAAACCGCTTGAAATATAAATAAAGAATAGGTAAGCCGAAAAATACTACACATATCGCATAAAACACAATCGTATAGGGTGCCATGAGAACAACCGCAAATCCGATGCCTGCCAAAAAGAAACCTATTAATAAAATGAAAAGTTGCGTACCCATCGTGCGATTACCAAAAGCAGCACGCAGCGCTTCTATTAAACGAAAGATAAAAGTATTTTTATAAATCAGCCGTTTTTCTCTCCATTCTTCATAAAAACTAAATAGGGCGAGAAAAAGGATTAGAACAAGCAATGCGTTAAATAGAACGCTGGTCCCTATATTAAACAATTGTCTCAACATAGACACTTCGTGGTAATTAAGAATAAACCCACTATTTTCCATTTGATTTTTAAAGAACATCGCTAGCAACAGTACAATAAACAAGCGAACATCTATAAATAGTCGCTTCCATTCTTGCATCCACTGTGGTGTTTCATAAATAGACCACTCTATTTTTCTCACCTCGAGCAGCAAGAGAATGAGTGCGACAACCCCACTCAAAATCATGATAAAGTACATCATTTGGGCTTGTTTAAAACTTTTTTGTTCAGCATGAATGGCCTTAGAAGTTAACCAGACATCGCCGATATATTGTTGGGTTTGATTGGGCTTTGAATAAGAATGAACAACAGCCGAATCGCCCTCAAAACTCTCTACATTGACTTCTTCAACTAAAGATATATGCAATGGATGTGTAGTGTCATACGTTTTTTGATAAATTGAATCTAATTGCTCGCTATCCAATACATTTGTTTGTTTTTCTCCATCTACCGTCGACTCAAAATCATAGTATACGCCTTGTTGATTTAAATACTGATGAGCTCTTTGTTTTTGCTTTTCAATTTCTTCCACAATTTGTGTCGCCGCTTCTTTTTTCATTTTCTTTTCTAAGTAAGCGTCATCTGTAAAATTAAGTGTGAGATCGTTCATTACATCTTCTTTTTCTTGTGTCAGCTTCTCTACTCGTTCACTATCTTCACTCTCTTTGGCTTGATCAATAAGTGCGGCATACCGACTCTGAACAGATTGCAATTGCTCTTGCATCGTTCCATAGCGATTCAAATACTCTTCTTTTTGCCATTCTTCTATTGTCATCCACTCTGACCATTCTTCCACACTATAAGTATCTACTAACGCCATCTTCAATTCTGATTCATATTGTTGCATTTTTTCATGAAACGCCCTCGTTTCAAAATAGTCACTTGTAAAATACAAACTGCCTGACTGATTGAAAACACTTGTTGCAATTAAAACAAGCGTTAATAAAATACTCATCCACACGATTTTGGTTTTAGTCATCCCTTAGCCTTCTCTCTATCCTTTATCAATCTTATAGCCGACCCCCCATACAACTTTGACGTATCTTGGATTCTTAGGGTCAACTTCTATTTTTTCCCGAATCTTCCGAATATGTACTGCTACAACATTTTCCGCATTGTAAGCTTCTTCTTCCCACACGCGTTCGTATATTTCATTGATAGAAAACACTCGACCTGCATTTCTCATGAGTAAACTAGTGATTTTAAATTCAATGGGTGTCAATTTGACTTCGACCCCATCCACACTCACTTCTTTTGTTTCTTCGTTCACTACGAGACCATCAATCTGCATTGCACCATTTCCCTCGTAAGTACCGAGCTCTACATAACGACGTAATTGAGACTTCACTCTCGCCATTAATTCCATTGGGTGAAATGGCTTCGTCACATAATCATCTGCGCCTACAGATAAACCATGAATCTTATCAGAGTCTTCTGATTTAGCACTTAACATTATTATCGGGACATTTTGCTGTTGCCTTATTTTAAAGGTCGCTGAAATGCCATCCATATTGGGCATCATCACGTCTAAAATCAAAAGATGCACTTCATGTTGGGCGAGTAAATCTACAGCTTCTGCTCCATCTGCTGCTTTTAACACATCGTAGCCTTCATTTTTCAAATAAATTTCAATACCCTCTCGAATTTCTTGATCATCATCTGCAACGAGTACAGTTAATTTTGACATCGGAGTCACCTTCCTCTTATTCTTCTTTAGTCTAGTTTATAGTTCTTAAGTAAAAGATAGAGCTTTTCTGAATTTTTTCTTAACTTTTTTCACCTATTGGCTGTTGTGTCCATTGTCCAGTCGTTAACTCATAAATCAATAAGCTCTCTTTTTTCGCAGCACCCCCATCAATACTGATCAGTTGTCCTGAAGTTCTTCCCCCTACTCCTGAATAATCTGCCATATTTTGAACAGGCGTATGCCCGTGGATAATTTTCTTCCCATCCAATACATCACCTTCAGATGGTTGGAAATCTGAATAGAATTCTGCTCGAATCCATTGCATATCTCGCTTTGTTTGTTGCTGCAAGGGAATACGAGATGCAAAGCCTGCATGAACTGCTACATAATCTTCTCCTATGGTATAAAGGGGCAATGTGCGTATCCATTGAATAAGTGATGGATACTCTTCTTTGAGGTGTTGTTGAATAATTTCAGGTGACTGTTCTAAAGAGATATTCATTGAATGTAAGGTTTGATCGCCACCGTTTCTTGTCCACCATTCATAAATCCGTTTAATTTCATTGCCAACTGCATCTACGAATTGCAAAAGCATATCTTCATGGTTCCCTTGTAAAACCGTTACTTGGGTTGGATAATCCATTTGCCATTGTTTAGCTTGCTTTATACACGCTAAACTATCTGGACCCCGGTCAATATAATCTCCTAATAAAATGAATTGATCGCCACACGCTAATTGGCAACCACTTTTTTCAATAGCTAATAACCACTCTTCATAATAACCATGAATATCTGAACTACAGTATATTTTCAAATTAAACGCTCCTTTTCTATCTCTCAATGAACAAAACGAAAGCAAGATGAATGTTCTTTCGAAACGTTCATCCCTGCTCTCGTTTTCTCATTATTCTTTAGTTTGGGCAACTACCAACGATTTTTTAGGTGTTCTTGCTAATAAAATAATACTTCCTAATAACATAAAAATTCCTAACCAAGATTGTAGATTCAAACGTTCACCAACAATGATGACACTCAATAGAGCAGCTGTGAGTGGCTCAGCTAAAGATAAGGTAACCGCATTGGATGAAGGAATATGTCGTAAGCCTGTAGAAAACAATAAGTAGGCGACAGTAGTCGTAGCAAATCCTAAATAAATGACCACTGCCCAACCTATTGACGTAAATAATCCTGTTGTTTCAGTCACTCGTAAAAAAGGTAATAAAAAGAGAGCGCTCACAGTGAAAATAACCGCCACTGCACTAATAGGCGGCACTTTAGCCACAACCGCTTTATTCGCCGCGGTGTAGATTGCAAAAAGAACACCTGAACCCAAGGCAATTGCCACCCCTAATGGATGAACGGTTAATCCATCTGGATTTGCAAATAAAAGAACTGCTCCTAAAATGGCCATAGTAGTAGACTGCACCCAAATACGAGAAGGCTTTTCCTTCATCACAACAGCCTGAATAATTCCTGAGAAAACTGGCGCACTGCCTATCCCAACAACAGTTCCTATCGCTACTCCTGTTAAACGAACAGATGTAAAAAATGAAAATTGAAACGCAGCCATCGTCAGTGCTGCTAATAAAGTAGGTCCCCATGGCCAGTTTTTTAAACTTATTTTTCTGAAAAGAATGAGCACGATGAATAAGGACATGCCACCAATTGATAAACGCATCGCGCCTATCGCTAAAGGATGAACAGTCGCTGGCATAAAAGTAATCGCTGTTCCTGCCGTTCCCCATAAAATAGCACCTAATAAAACTGCTAAACTAGCTAGACGAGCAGACATTTTACTCCCCCCATTTTTCCTGAATTGTCTCTTTTAAGTGTAGCATTGAATGAGTACTTACGCGTCTTTTTTTATCTTTATTCACCTGTGGTATGAGTAAAATGTTTGTGGGGATAAATAAAAAATCCATAACACAATTAATCTCCGTTCCAATCGG
>JASLCF010000130.1 GCA_030146155.1 Savagea sp. | reverse complement strand
AGTTAAACTTTGAATTTATTGATAAAGTTGAGAGCAGTGACTATTAAAACGTCAGACTCTTCGAACTGATCCTAAAGCACTTGTGTTTGTAGTTGATATTCGCTAGTATTCCACCTCTATATATCTTATATATCAGTATTTAAAATAGGGCCTATAGCTCAGTTGGTTAGAGCTGCGGACTCATAATCCGTTGGTCGACAGTTCAAGTCTGTCTGGGCCCACCACATTCAACCTCGTAAGCCTTTGGTTTATGGGGTTTTTTGTTGTCTGAGGATTTCAGACCACCGGATTTTCATAGACCGTATGTGGTCCATTTGTTCGATAATCCGATGGGCTAAACTCAAATATCAAAAAATACATCACCCATTTTCATTTCACTATATTCTCACTTTCGATGTGAGTATCGTAATTGATGAATAAAAAACGATCATGAAGATTGATCATCAAGTTTCGCTATGAGCAGAGAAATGAGTTTTATTGTGGTAATGGGGAATTTATGCTTACCTGATCTTAGCCCGATGATATAGGGCTAAAACCAGTTTTGGTTGGGGAGTTTGCTTAGATATGTATATTGAGTAAGGGCCAATGGAAACTACAGCCCAGTGTAGAACTTCTCGATGAATTGTCTGGTCTTGACTACTAGCGTATTCATGAGTGTTTTACGCTCTGAGATCTTAGGCCGAGTAATAGGTAGATCAGTCACATCTTCACGACTTGGCAGACGTTTGGTGTATTCATATTTGCCGATCACTTCTTTGAACACTTCGGGCTTGATTGCTTCTTTTTGACAAAGCTCATCAATCGCTCTTTCCTTTTCTACATCCCAGAATTGTGCAAACGCTTCTTCTACACTTTGACCAGTGATCATGCGTGGAATATTTTCATCCAGAAACTTTTGGATCAGTTCCTGTTTGTCGTACAACGTATGATTATTTGCTAGTAGATCTTGCACCTGTGCGCGATATTTTTGCTTTTGTTTCTGATCGGTGTTGTTGACTGCGGATTGCAGTAAATTCAGGATATAGCCGACATTGATTGTATCTTTGTGAATGAGTTCCAGTTGGAAGTTCACATCATTCAGTACAGAAACTTTGTCTTTCGGTTGTACGACACGAGTATTGGTATAGAGGTACTTATATTGTGAGGTATGCTTCTGAAATTCAGCTTTGTTTAAGTCAGTGTCATCCTGATCGTATTCAACAAAGTTTTCCAGTTGTGCATTGATCCGCATGACTTCACGGAAAGCCTTCACATACTGCAATTGTTGCTCTTCTGTGGGTAGTTCCGACACCTTGTCTGGGTCAGGGGCAATCTTAAGTAATTCAGCTACAGCAGCATTGTACTTTTCCTTGATGCTTTCAAAGCTTGGAATCAATACTATCTTTTCTGCTTCAGCCTTGTTTGAAAATAATGCTAGGGCTTTATCTGTAGCTTGTTTCAGATTGCGGAAGCAGACAATGTTGCCAAATGGCTTGTCTGCATTCAGGATACGATTGGTGCGTGAAAATGCTTGGATTAAACCATGATATTTGAGGTTTTTATCCACATACAGGGTATTTAAAGTCTTTGAGTCAAAACCTGTCAGGAACATATTCACGACCAAGAGGATATCAATTTCTTTTTTGCGTACCCGATTGGCAATATCTCGGTAATAAGCATAAAACTCATCACCTGAGTTAAAATTCTGTCCAAATTGAGCATTATATTTCGCAATATAGCCATCGAGCTTGTCACGGTTGGATTGACTGATTCTTGTTGGAATATCAGCAGATTCCTCATCAATCAAACCATTACTGTCTTCAACTTTGAGTTCTTCATTGGCTGCGAAGGAGAATATGGTTGCCACAGTGAGAGGCTTAAAGATTCGGCCTTGGTCTTCTGCCTCTTGTTGCTTCTGCTGCTGTACTTTTTCAAATAGCGCATAGTATTGATTCAGTACATCGACTGAACTTACACAGAACATGGCAGTGAAGTTCTGGTTCTTGGTTTTTATGTGGTGATTGTCGACAATATAGCGAGTGATCATCTCCAGACGTTCTGGATTGTCAAACAGTTCTTTGGTGTCTATACCTTCAACATCTTCTTCATAATTGTGACTGGTTTCGATACCGTTTGCAGTGTATTTACCTAGGTAGCTAATCTGGAAGGGTAATACATTGCCATCCCGGATTGCATCGGTAATCACATATTTATGCAGGCATTCATCAAATAGGGCATTGGTAGTCACAGCCTTGGAATCAATTTTAAGTTGGCTATTGGTTTCAAAAATAGGTGTGCCGGTAAAGCCAAACATTTGTGCATGGTTGAAGAAACGCTTGATATTACGATGCGTATCACCAAATTGACTACGATGACATTCATCAAAAATAATCACGACTTTTTTGTCTTTCAGATAGGCAATTTTATCTGCATAGCGATCCGAACTAATCGCAATATTGAGTTTTTGCAAGGTCGTTACAATGAGCTTGTCATGTTTCTGACCCAATTGATTGACCAGAGTATTGGTATTCTTGGTGGTATCAACACTATCCTTTTTGAAAGCATTGAACTCTCGCACTGTTTGCGTGTCCAGATCACTACGATCCACGACAAATAGCACTTTTTCTACTTCAGGCAAGCGCATGATCAATTGACTGGCTTTGAATGAAGTTAATGTTTTACCTGAACCTGTCGTATGCCAAATATAGCCATGAGTTTTGGCTGTTTGTACACGCTGAATAATTTGCTGTACTGCATAGATCTGGTAGGGACGAAGTACCATTAGGCGCTTTTCTGCCTCCAGAATCACCATATATTCAGTCAGCATCTGAGTAATATGCGAGTGGTTCAGAAAGGTATCAGCAAAAGCATCGATTTTGTGGACATGCTTGTTGTCAAAGTTTGCCCAAGGAAAGGTAAACTCAAAGTTATTTGTCCCTGTGGCATAGTAATGCGTATGGTCACGATTACTGATCACAAAAAGTTGAATATAGTTGAATAAGCCTGTACCACTGCCATAGGCTGCTTTGGCATAGCGCTGCGTTTGATTGAATGCTTCAGGGAGTTCTACACCGGCACGTTTCAGTTCAATTTGAACCAACGGTAGGCCATTAATCAGCAGGGTAACGTCAAAGCGACTGGTATGCCCATTGATACTGGAATGATCAATAGCAATTTGATGTGTTACTTGGTAAATGTTCTTACTTGCGTCCGAGAACAGAAAGTCGATATGTCGTGTTGAACCATCATCAAAGGTCACTGGAAAGCGATGACGTAGCACTTTGGCACAATTGAAGCTATTACCGGCTTTCAGATGATTGAGAATCTGTCCCCATTCATTTTCAGAAAGTACAGAAAGCCCATTGGCTTGTTCAATCTGGGTTTTGAGATTGATCAGGAGCTGCTTTTCATCTTTTACATCAACTTGACGATAGCCTAAGGTCTTTAAGTGCTGAATCAATTCATTTTCAAGTTGTTCTTCGCTTTGTACTGACATTTACCGCTTTACCCCCCACAATTTCATTTATTCTTGGATTACACGCTCAACTTGGTTTTGTTGCCATGTTTCATAAGTCAAATGGTTAGTTGAATCTTTCCATTCTTTTCGACCATTACATGCTCTTCCCAAAATGACTGCGCCTGCTGCTGATGGACTGGAAAATAAATAGTCTTGATTGAACGTATAGGTATTTGGATCAATGATGTTGTTTTCAAACAACTGTGGTCGAAGGTTCTTCATGTAGTTGTGTGTAGGTTGACTGACATCTCTACGTACTTGGGAACCTTTGAGTACATAGAATTCACCATCAATGATTTTTGCTTTGGCTTGAATGTCTCTAGCGGATAGGTAGAAATCTGCTTCAGTGTTGGAAGTATCCACTGAAGTAGGAGCAATACTATGTACTTTTGGCTGTTCACTTGGATATTTCATTTCCTTGAGGAATGTATATCCAAGGGCAGGAAGAACCACTTGTATTTGTTCCAGAAAGTATTCCATATCCGCTGTATCTGATTCTGGTAAGCGATTGTAGAGATGTGCTGTGCCATTTTTGAGTAAGCATTGTCCACTACGCTTCGCAATATCAATCAAGCGGCTCTCAAGGTACTTAATGTGGGTCTTGGTGATGTTTTGGTCTTTACCCGTGACCAGACATACTTTTTCCCAGAAGTCCTTTCCACCTGCGTCTTCAGTACGGTTATGCTGTTTCAAACGGTTAGCGACATCATCCGATTCACCAATATAGACGCTTGGTAAAGAGTCTTCTGGATCTTGACCCACAAGGAAATAGATACCTGTTCTGGCACATTCTTCTCGCTGGATAAGATCCAAGAGTTTAGTGCGTGGTGCTGAAAGAACATGACCTGTCCAGTTGATAATTTCAGCCGTCAGGATGCCATTTATCGAACCATCCACCAAAAACAGCTTGATACTTTTTCCGTGGGTCATTGTTTTCCCCCTATGCAAACATTTGCTGCAACAAGCCTTTTTTCCATTGTTTGGCCTGTTCAATTTGCTGTGAAGTTACTTCAATTTTTTGGTCAATAGCAGAAAGGAAGTTAGCTATTTTTGTTTGTTCTTCAAGACAAGGATATGGAAGTTTAATTTCAAAGAAACCATCCTTACTTACATTTAGGAGCCCATCCATACGAGCTGAACTAGAGATCAATAACCTTAAATACCTATCTAAATAATGAAATTCAAACAATTTCGAGTAAAATTTTTCATGGACTAAATTTTGTTTTTTTGATCTGAAGCTAATAAATACATTCGGTACAGCAATGTCATAAGTCAACTCATTCAAATATACACAACCGTATTTGTAAGTTTTGGAATTCCCTTTGTTATAGGAGAAATCATTAGGTTTAAGTACAATATAGTTACTATTTTGCTTCCCCGAGATATCTCTACCAAATTTATTTGCTTGACTAACAAAGCCTTTACCCGCTGTTATACTGTACGTTTCAATATCTCTATCTGCTACTTTGTTTCTTACCTCATCAAATAAGTCACTTATTTTTTTACTTTCCCATTTCCCAAACTCACTTCCATCATCCGCTTTGAAACGTATCTGCTGACTAAAAAGCTTTTGCATCATACCTTGTTTGTATTGGCTCAGGAGTTGGTGTTTTTGCGTCAATTGAGTGATTTTTTCATCTACGGCAGAAAGAAAAGCGGCGATTTTTCTTTGCTCTTCTTTGGGAGGAAGAGCAATATCTACATTGTTGATCGATGTTGTATTTAAGCTAGGTACGCCAGTTGCTTCATTTAAGCCTGACCAATTTACTTGAAGAGCATGTTGATACAGAAATAATGGGATACTGTTATCTTTGATCTGAGTATAAAAAAGAGTATCGACCGTCCAAAATTTTTCATCTACATATTTGGGTTGATCAATAGTTCCTTTTCGCCCGATCAAAATGCTTTCACCATCATGAAGGTATTGATCGGCATAGCGCATGATTCCACCAGTACCATAAACTGGATAAATTCCTTCATTTAATAGCTTATGATCTTTACCGTATTTGATCGTCAGGACATCTTTATATTTTAAAGAACTCCAATCCCCATCAAACTCTTTGAATCTTAGCTTGGGTGCAGTCATTATTTCACCTCCGCAAAAGGTGAATCAATACCAAGTTCTTTGCAGAAATCAGCAATCACTTCATCAGTTTTTTGGCTTTGCTGCTCAAGTGCTTTCAGTTGCTGAGCAATCGCATTCAGATCAATTTCATCTTCAGCTTCAAAAGTATCGACATAGCGTGGAATATTCAGGTTGTAGTCATTGTCTTTGACTTCTTGTGGTGTCGCAACTTTGGCATATTTATCGATGTTCTGACGCTGTGTAAAGGCATCAATAATCTTATCCAAATGCTCAGGCAGTAACTTGTTCTGGTTCTTCTGCTTTTCAAAGTCATTACTAGCATCAATGAACAGAATATCACCTGTATGCGTACGATTTTTCTTGAGTACCAAGATACAGGTTGGAATAGATGTTCCGTAGAAGATGTTGGCAGGTAAACCAATGATGGTATCTACCACATTCATTTTCTCAATCAGGTACTGACGAATCACACCTTCACTTGAGCCACGGAACAGTACACCATGTGGAAGAACAACGGCCATCGTGCCTTGCTCATCCAATTGATGAAGCATGTGCTGAACAAAAGCCATATCCGCTTTTGAACTTGGGGCTAACTTACCATAACGGCTGAAACGCTCATCTTGTAAGTAAATAGGATCTGCTGACCATTTTGCAGAGAAAGGAGGGTTAGCCACTACAGCATCAAAGCGCATATCGATATGCTGAGGACGTGTCAGTGTATCTTCTTGCTTGATATCAAACTTGGCAAAATGTACATCATGCAAAATCATGTTCATACGTGCCAAGTTATAGGTGGTGCGGTTCATCTCCTGACCAAAGATCATATCTACGTCTTTGACTTCGCGTTTAACACGTAATAGCAAAGAACCTGAACCACAGGTCGGATCATATACAGAACGTAAGAGCTCTTTGCCTTGTGTGACAATTTTGGCAAGAAGGGTAGATACAGTTTGAGGGGTATAAAATTCACCTGCTTTTTTGCCTGCGCCAGAAGCAAATTCACCAATCAGGTATTCATAAGCATCACCCAAAACATCAGATTCTGAGTTACTCAAGTCAAAATCAATATTATCCAGATGAGTGAGTACTTTGCTGATTAACTCATTGCGGTCATTGGCGTTGTTACCCAACTTGGTTGAGTTGATATCAAGGTCTTCAAACAGATTAGCAAAGTCATCTTCAGACTCAGCACCTAATGTACTGCGCTCAATCGCTCTTAGTGTTTCGGCCAAGTCATCCAGAATAAATTGATTTTGACGGCCACGTTCTGCAAGGGTATGAAAAAGCTGGCTAGGAGATAGGGCATAACCCACTTCATCTACTGAGTTTTCTTTGATACCTTCGATCAATTCTGCATGGTCAGGATTACTTTCATCCAATTCATTGTACTTTTCCGCCATGCCTTCATCTTTCAGAAGCTCATTGGCAAAGGTAATTGCTTTTTCAGACAGATATTTGAAAAAAATGAAGCCGAGGATGTAGTCACGAAACTCATCAGCACCCATTTTTCCACGTAAATCATTGGCAATATTCCAAAGCTGTCTTTGTAGTTGTTGCAATTGAACCTGGGTCATCTTGAACCTTATTAAAATATGAAGCGAATTGTGGTTAGTTTACCGATAAATACTATTTTTATCATGTAATAAAAGGAGTATTGCGACAGACTTTGGCGTATATGTGTAGTCCATCCAGCTTTTTATTCATAGCGGTAAGAAACCGTATTTCTTGAAGATATTATTTATGTGGTCTGAAGCCAAAGGAGTGACCATGAAAAAATATTATCCAGGACTTGAGTCAGTGTCAGATGTATTGGATAGTTTCGATGAGTTCAGTATGTGCAGGATTTCTTTCATCTAGTTGGGGTATTGTTCTGCAATGTCCTCATCCCTCAAAATTTCATTGGCAAAAGTAATAGCTTTTCTGAGAGGTAGTTGTAGAAAAAGAAGCTAAGGGTGTAGTTATGAAATTCATACAGTTCGCCCTTCAAGTCTAAGACATCTGTGACATTCCATAGATGTCCTTGTAGTTGTTAGGTCATATTATTCTGGAACTAGAAATAATTATATTTTGTATTAGTTTAGCGTGTAATCACTGATGTGAAAGAGCTTTATTTTACCAAACGATAATATGGTTTTTGCTTGAAATTAGTGAAGATATATATCATCCTTCATTTTTTTGAAAATTTGAAATAATTCAGAATGGCACGATATATTGTAGTTGAAAATGTTCTTCCTGATGACTTCCAGTTCGATACATGGCATAAGTGCCATAAAGTTACAAAGTCCTCAGGAAAAATTTCGTATAAAATTACGAAAGATTCGAATGGTTTAAGTTTGTATATTGAAAATATTAATGCTATTCAACGCAAAAGTTCCAGTAGAAATGCACCAGGCTCAGTTGCAAAAAAAATTGATTTAGATAGTGTCTTGAATAAATTAGTGTTGAGCACACCGGCTGGGTCAGTAGCAAAATTACTGCCATTTATTGGTGATAATAATAATGCTGGATTTGTTACTGCTATGTTGATTGATTTGGGTATGGTGAAAAGAAAATAATTAAACCTTTCGCAATAACTTTAGTTTCATAAATATATTATTTTTGTGGTCTGAAGCCAAAGGAGTGACCATGAAAAAATATTATCCAGAACTTGAATCAGTGTCAGATGTATTGGAATGTATTCCGCACCATCAAACCCAATCCATAGCGAATGCTATTCGTGTCTGCAATGATATGGACAGTGATAACGTGACCAAAGTCTGTGCTGTATTGAAAGTCATCTTATAAGTAAACCATTTCCATTTTATCTATCCCAATATGCCATTCGGTGTATTGGGATTTTTTACGTCTACAGGAATCAAAACCATGCAACCACGTATTCATGACAAAATAGGCTATAACCTGATTCATACTTTTACCTGCAATAAATTGTCTGACCGTGCTGAAGGTCAACTGCACTATCAATTATGGCAACACAGTGAAGATCAATCTTTTGGTATTGCATTAAGCAAGAATGAATCTACAGGAGGCTTTAGTGCAGAACTGATCAAAGTCGATGATATTATTCAACTGCTTGGAAAGTTATATCAAGAAGGCAAGCCTTTCCATGCTACCGCATTGAAATCACTGTTCATTGGTAAGTCAGTCAATAACTCAAGTTTTTTAGGGGCTGTACTGGTCGATCAGAACGTGATTCATACCCATCCACAAACTGCACGTTTGCTGGAAGTCAATGAAGACTATGAACTCTGGTCAATTGGTCTGGAAAGTCATCTGAAAGCAGGGCAAGAAAATATCGAGTCATCTCACGCTGATAAAACTACTGGACTGAAATCCACAAAAAAGCGTCAGCATAAAACTGCTGAAAAATTTGAATCTACTTCGATGGATGAGGGTAGTGAAGATGAAATTGATCAAGAGTAAAGAGGATATCCAGAAAGTGCATGAACAGCCCATAGCTCATGCCATTCTTGAAACGATGCAAATCCTTGAGCATCAGTATGAAGAACCTTATCAAGCCACCCTACATGGGTGGTTTGTTGTTTGTGAAGATGAGCAAGACCTGATTCAGCCT
The DNA here is from genome assembly GCA_030146155.1 of Savagea sp. Taxonomy (GTDB): domain Bacteria; phylum Bacillota; class Bacilli; order Bacillales_A; family Planococcaceae; genus Savagea. Next base: position 7,249 of record JASLCF010000130.1, on the reverse strand, counting down.
TTTGAAAATCTTAGCTTCAGTCTTTCTGAAAAGCTGAACATGGGAGAGATTGAGTTTGTTGAAAAGAAGAAGGATTGGTTTGAGATCTGTATTTTGCTCAACGACAACGAAGGTATCTTGATCTATGTTCCGAAAGCCATTTTTGAACAACATCAACTACAAGTGATGTAGACCTGTAACACCACTCCTGACGTAGCAACCTCACTATTAACTTTAATCTGAGCGAATTTTATGACCAAGCGAAACTTATTTGCTTTAGGCCAAGTCGTGTCTACACCGAATGCACTTTGCTTCGCTGAAGCTGAAAACATTGACTTACTGGCATTACTTGCACGACATCATCAGGGAGATTGGGGTGACGTGTGTGAAGAAGATCGAGAATCCAATGAAGAAGCTTTACTGATGCACTTACGCATCCTATCCAGCTACAACTTTTCCAAGGATAAAATCTGGATCATAACCGAAGCTGATCGATCAGTAACCACGATTTTACTGCCCAGTGACTATTGACCGTAGCACGTACCGTAAAATGAACCGTAAAGCTTTTCGGCTTTACGGTAGTTTCTCATTTTTCTTTTATTGGTGAGGCTTGATAGGTGTACAGGATAAGCAGGTTAAGGGTCTACTAGTCCTTGGGGCTGCCCATTCTAAAAGCTGACAATAGCTATTTTAATCACACTTATTTGCTTCAGTGTAATAACCAGTCTTTGTACTTTTTGCTTTGATAATTTTGTATTTGAACTGAGATAACGATTTTTCATTTTTTCTAAAAAATTCAAGTAGATAACGATTAAAGGTATTTCGGCTAATACGCTTCTTTACTTCTATTGAAATAGACTTTTCTATACTTCGATTTTTACTTTTATCCACTGAATATACCGGCTGATTGAAGTTGAAATTATTGATAAAGCGTTGGTATAGCTCACCAGAACTTTTGAATCCATCTGTATTCAAAATGTGACCCATAAAATGATAAAAATCATCCTCACTAGCTTTCCTCGGCTCACGAAAGTTTTGATCCAACGGTTTGATAAAACCATGTTTATCATAATAGATGCTACGAAATTCATTTAAACGTTCAGCATCTAAAGCATATTGAGCAACTCTGATGTAGGCGTAGTGTTTCTTAAATTGATCTAAGTAATAGTAAGCCTGTTTTTGAGTGATAGGAGATCCACAATATGGATATGAGCATTTATAGATCAAAGGAAGATCGGCGCTATGAGCTGGGCATAGGGTTACGAGTTTGACCAAATGTTTTGGTTTAAGTCCCTTACTAAGTACTAGGTCGAAATTGTTATTTAAAATATTGAAGACATTCTTGGGAATTGCCATAAGTCTACACCACAAAATGAACAATTCTAGATTATAACCGTTATTCGCCAATCATCTACTAAAACGATAAAAATGGAAAATAAGTTCTGAAGACCAGATGTTAGTATTTTTTTATTCATATAAGCTTGTTTTTGTTCCGATCAACTACCAAGGAAATTGCAATGGACACATTAGACGTACAAGTAGCAAATCGAGATGCTGTCGATTTGACTGATGATCAAATAAATGAGCTTTTATATGAGTGCGGTTACTCAATGTCGCAAGACGATGATCCTCTAGCAAATGAACCTATTCTTATTTTTATGGATATAGGCGATTTTTCCCTCGAAGATGAGGATGAGGATATTGTTCTCAAATAGATTTATTGGCTGTAGGTAAATGGTGACTATCGCCTAGGCGATTCAAGTATGGCAGGTGGTTCTAAGGCTAAAAGCAGTAGTTCTACCATTTGAAGTAAGCAGTCAGCATATAACTGCTTATTTCTTTGTAAAACCACTCTATGGTAAATCTCACATTGTGAGAATGACAGGGTGGAATATTTATCAATTTAAGGTGTTTAAAATGCAAAAAGTTCAAATGAATTCAAAAAAATACTCTCATCTAGGAAATTTTACTGGCCGTATTTTATTGACAAATTCTAAGTCAGTAACTGAGGTAGTACCAGTAACCCATATATTCGATCATCTAGATCAGTTACCTTTAGGAACGCCTATCGCAGTGAAAAATGCTAGAGCTTTGTTTAATGGTATGAGCACGCAAACTGTGCTGGATCGTCAGATGTATGAACTATTGATTGTCTTCCTAAAAGGACTCTATGCAATCAGACATAATCGTAGTGATAAAACTATAGAAAAGTTACCAAGCAGTGCTGCCTTGCCTAGTTATTTACACTCTATGCCAGGTCAATACCCATCTATTCATTTTGCCTGGAACACTATTCCACCCGGAATGATTTAATAACTTAAATAGTTATACAAAATTCGCGTTCATTGGCGCCAGAACACGAATTTTCTGTACTAAGTCTTAACATGATTTTGCACTTGATCAGGCGAGAGCATGTAACTGCTTAATCCATTCTATGTCGGTACTTTCACTTGATCGTGATTTATACCGTCAGCACTTTGACACAAATCTATTGGTTTTTTGATGAATAGCGTTAATCCGTTAGGGGTTCGTATGTCTTGAAAAAAGTAGGTTGTACATTCTTATTTTTGTATGTAATTGATTAACTTAAATATATTATTTTTTTGATATGAGGAGTATGTTATATGTCACTTAAAAATATCGATTGGTCCCAATTTGAAAAGGGCAAAGAATATGATGTCAGCAAATTAACTTCTGGCTTCAAAGGCTTGAAATTTATCAGTAACGCTGAAGGTGTTCGGTTCATTATTCGCTTGACTTACGAAGGTAAGAAAATATCCCAAAGCTTGGGTTCATGTTCTCATAGTAATATTATTATGAAACTTAAAGCTTTAAAGCCACAGGTAGAGAAATACCATCGCTTAATCAGTCAGAAATGTCATCCATTTGCGCAGCAACTGAAGCCACAGGTAGTTACCTTTGGTCAGTTTGCACAAACTGTTTATTTGGTTGAGGCCAAGAGTCGTAAGAAATCTTATGGTGATGATGAATCACGCCTAAGAATGCATATTGCGCCTGTACTGGGGAACTATACCTTTAAGGATATTACATCGGGACAATTAAGCCAGTTAATTGCGGATTTACGCCATCAGAAGAAGCTGAGTAATGCAACCATTAATCGTGTAAGAGCATTATTATCGTCAATCTTCAATATGGCAATCGATCATGAGCTAATTGAAACTAATCCAGTACTACGAGTGAAAAAATATAAGGAGAATAACCAAAAAGAACGCTATCTCAATGATGATGAGCTGAAAGAGTTGATGAATGTTCTCAGCCAGCCAACACGGTTTGGCATCAGTAATCTGGTCATTGTTGCTGTAATTAAATTCTTACTGCTGACTGGTGTGCGTAAGCGAGAAGCACTGGATATGCAATGGACTGATGTTGATCTTAAAACAGGCGTATGGCTGCTATCTGAAAACAAGTCAGGTAAGGCCAGACGCATACATTTGAATCAAGATGCTCTGTCTATTATTCATCAGATGTCTAAACAGCATCGTTATATATTCGCCAATCCACAAACAGGCTTGGCATTCAATGATATCCGTAAAACCTTTGACAAAGTAATGGCTATTGCAGGGATCGACAATATGCGTATTCATGACCTACGTCATAACTTTGCAAGCTTAGCCGTGAACAGTGGTCAAAGCTTATACGTGGTACAGCATTTACTTGGACATGCTTCACCACAAACGACTCAGCGATATGCCCATTTGCAATCTGACACTTTACTGGCTGCATCAGAACATGTAGCAAGCAAAATCCGTGAAGCGAAAGTCGCTTAACTCACCTTAATTCAAATCACTTTTTATCTGGGGTGCCATCAAAGGCACCTCATAGGAGAACTCGTGTCTAAATTACCTAAAAAACAGGTTATCCAATTGAATGCAGACGAAACCATTCAAGATAGAATTCAACTGCATTATGGCAATACATTGATCCGAGCCAATACAGGGGCGGGCAAAACTACTTTTGTGCTTAAATCTTTAATGCGTGATCACAATGTGGTGTTATGTTGTCCAACCATTGCTCAGGTCAAGCAATGTGAAGAAGACTATGGGCATCAGGCAAATATCCATTTTATACATGGAGAAAAGTCAATTCCCAAAGAAAGACTAAAGAACTTATGCAAATCCAGTATAGTCATTACATATGACCAATATGACAAAATAAAAAATTATTTGGATCAAAAAACTGTTGTTGTGATTGATGAGTGCCAGAAGCTTTATTCTGCAGGAAATTATCGTGACAAAGCGATTTATCCCTTATTGTCATCCATCAAAAATGATAAATATGACCAGACTGTCTTGTTGACAGCTACTTTAACTGAGCCGTTATTCGAACAGCTTGGCATTAATATCAGCCACTATTCTGATATTCAAAAACCGGTAGACCTGAAACGTATTATTCATATTCTAAGATACAAAGAGGCACACAAGTTAAATGGTTTGCGCCATATCTGTACTCGTCTTTCAGAAGCAAAGAAAGAAGGTAAGAAAAAAATTGTATTGGTTCGACTGAATGACATTGCACAATCTAAGCTCATTCAGAAATACCTAGAGAAACAAGGTTACTCAGTAATGCTTATCAATCGGGATGAAATGTCCCGTAAAAAATGTACTGAGATGTTGAGTGTTTCTAAACTAGATTCAAAATATCAAGTAGTTCTCTGCACTTCTATTATGGATGAAGCCATTAACTTGAATAATGTCGATGATGAAGTCGATAGCGTGCATATCATGGGTCAATACGCTCATCCTGAAGAAATTACCCAATTTATTGGGCGAATGCGTAAAGCAAACCCACCTATATTTATTCATCTTTCACAAGACATCGAGGTGAAAAAGATTGACTGCAACAAGGAACACCAAATACATGTGTCTACGATGGACAAACAATTTAAAAAGATGGAGTATTATTTGGAATATGAAGTCCTGAAGCTAATAAACAAAGATAAGTTCGAAGGCTTTGAGGACTTGATTAACGACAAAATGGACAGGGTTAAGGCCTTCAATGCACTGACTGATGAAGTATTACAGTGTAAGGGGTTTATGCTGGATAATAAAAAAATATGTCTAAATACACCAAGTTTGGCAGGGAGACGATACCAACTCGACTTGCATAAATGTTACTTCAATAGTAGTTACCTAAAGTTTCGCCTATTAGGGTTGATGCCTCATGCTCAAGCGAAAGTAAATTTATCGCAGGATGTACTTGATAGTGAATTGCTTGCTAACCTAGAGCTATGTGCGGAAGAAATGAAGCAAATGAAGCAAAAGGTCATTCCTGAAGTGATTGCTGATGTCATCGATAGAGTTCAGACGAATTCGTACACTCTCATTAGCTATTTACAAGAAAATGTAAAAGATGGAATTAACCTCTATGATAAAAGTGAGGAACCAGTTCATTATGAAATTTTTGAACAGATGGGGAAACTGAGTGATCGTCTAGGTAATATTGCAGATATAGCTGACGCCATCCAGAATAATCGGATTTATAAGGTAATGAATATTGGTTTTCAATATAAAATGCATCCCCTTGTAAAATCTGTTATGAAGGGGCTAGAGCAATGGTTACCCAAAAATAATCGGGGGAAAAATTGGTATGGGTATGCTGAGATTACGGAGTTAATGAACAGTTGGCTTAAGTTGCTTGCAAAAAACAGGTCTGTTGTTGCTCTCCTTGAAGAGCACCCCTTGGAAGATGTATGTGCAAATGAGCAGAAACAGTTAGTTTTCACGGATGGCGGTTCAATTCGGTTTTTGAAAAGATATGCCAATGTCGAAGTGAGAAATGATAAAAAACCCTATGAGATGAAGAAGGTTAGGTTCAAAAGTTTATGCGCATATGGCTATGTGTTCAGTGATCTGGAAGGATCCTTTAGAACTAAGTACGTATCTGTAAATAATGTTGAATATGATGCAAAAACTGGTCGTAAAAAGCGAAAAATAAAAAATTTAACTGAGATCTACGAAGAAGTATGATTGAGGGGTAGATTTGATCGTAGGAGAAGGTGGGCTTTGCTCACCTTTTTTAATATCAGAATAAAACTCATAGTACTGAATGCGGTGAAGTCCATGTGATATTTGGATTTTATGATCGAGAGAAATTCTATACTTAGATAGTTACATCGAGAGAAGAAAATCCAAATAAAGGGGAGCAAATATCCCATATTGCAAAACTGGCTAAGCCCTTATGAATAAGGACAAATGCCAATTTGAAGGGGGAGGTTCGGTATTAAATAAAAAAATAAAAATAGGCTACCCCCCCATTCATAGGTCTACTGCAAAAAAACTATACCCTGTACAGGGTGATTAAAGTTCAATTGGGATAGATTAAGGTCTGAGATGCTATTGGAAAAAGAGTTATGGTCTTGTAGGGTCAATCAAATAATCATTATATTTCTGGGATCTATCTACTAGGGTCTAGCAGTTTTTTACGGTCTTTTTAGGGTCTATTGCAAACCCATGCCAGAAAAATCAGCTTATTTACCTTATATTTACATCAAGTATAGAAATAGCTTAGAAAAGCTATTTTGAAGTCTGAAAACCTGTAACTTCTTACAAATCAAGAAGTTGTTTTTATTGGGTGAAGTCTCCTTGTTTTTATTAGATTTTGCATCAGGATTATTAGTTAACTTATTGTATTTATTGTCTATTTTATGGTTTATTGTTCTGACTCATAATCCGTTGGTCCCGTGTTCAAGTCACGGTGGGCCCACCAAATCTTCAATAAATACAGTAACTTAAAAGCATTTGGTGTATAAATGGTGCAGAAGCGTTTTAGGTTATATTTCTAGGCCTCCCGGTCTTTCTAGATAAAGCCATCTTTTCGATATCATTTCTATTCCATTTTGAGCGTTGATTGTCCTTAGATACCTTCTTTGGCATTTTACCTTCGCGATCCAATTTTCTTAAATACTCATCTGAATATCCAAGCAATTGAGCCGCCTCAGCCACATTGACAGTCAAAGGTTTTTTCTCCAGCCTTTCTTCAAGCTGCTCAACCTTATTTAATAGATCCTGATTTTGTCGCTTTAGGTCTTGGAACATATCAAAAATCTGTGGCAACCATTTGCTATCAGGATATTCAGCTTCAAGCATTTATTTACCCTCCATACCCATAACTTCAACCGCAGCCTGCTTCACAACAGCATCATAAACATCACCAGCAATCCCACCACACACATTCGCCGTGGCCGCAATCACTTCCGCCATTTCGTCTGAGCACTCTTTCGGTACCAAGACATAATCGCCGGAGTTACCCG
>JASLCF010000123.1 GCA_030146155.1 Savagea sp. | reverse complement strand
TAATTTTTGTTTTTCTATTAGATTTTGACTGATGTCCCAGCCCAGCCTCTTCTTTAATCCATTTCATTTGCTTGAAGCATCTCATAATAAATCCCTTGTTGATCAATCAGCTCTTGCTGTGGGCCTTGTTCAACAATGCGTCCATCTCTTAATACGTACACTGTATCTGCTTGACGAACAGTGTTGAGGCGATGGGCAATCATAAAGCTTGTTCGCCCTTCCATTAAACGTTCAAGTGCTGATTGAATGTGCATTTCAGTTAGCGTATCGATACTACTTGTTGCTTCATCTAATAAAAGGATAGTAGGATCAGCAACAAACGCTCGTGCAATCGATAATAATTGTTTTTCCCCTTGAGAGAGTTGTCCACCATCTGCAGTAATTACTGTATCGTAACCAGCTGGCAATTTCATAATGAAGGGATGCGCGTTTGCTTCTTTTGCTGCTTGAATAACCTCTTCATCCGATGCATTTAAACGACCGTACCGAATATTTTCTAAGACAGAAGCTTCAAATAAAAAGGAGTCTTGTAACACAAAGGCCATCGCCTGTCTTAAAGATTGTCGAGAAATCGTGTCAATCGGGCGGCCATCGATTCTAATTTCTCCTTTTGTTGCATCGTAGAAGCGGGTGACGAGTTGCATGATTGTTGTTTTCCCTGCTCCTGTAGGTCCTACAAATGCAACAGACTCTCCTGGTTGTACCTCGAAGGATACGTCATGTAAGATAGTCTCTCCATCGATTGGATCATAAGCAAAACTCACTTGATCAAAGGTCACTTTCCCTTGAACTTCCCCAATCTGTAAATCTTGTCCGTTATCTGCTTCAGCCTCTTCATCCATCATTTCAAATACACGTTCAGCACCAGCGATTGCAGAAAGAACCGTATTAAATTGGTTGGCTAAATCATTCAAAGGTCGTGTAAACTGGCGTGCGTACTCTGAGAAAATGACAATGGTTCCAATTGTAACGATACCGTCTCCTCTTAAAGCAAGTAAGCCACCAATTCCAGCCACAATAGCAAAGGCTGCGTTATTTAAAAAGTTCATCACTTTTGGAATATAACCTGAGTAGGTCAATGCCCAAAAACCTGTATTACGGAGTCGAGCACTTTTTTCTTCAAATTCTTCAATCATGCGTTGTTCTTGTGAAAAAGTTTTAATTACCGCTTGACCAGAAACAGCTTCTTCAATGAAGCCATTTAAGGCTCCTACTGCACGCTGTTGTTCTTTAAATAATATCCCTGTGCGTCTAGTAATCCACCGCATGGCTATGAACATCACCGGAATGATTGTCATAGTGAGGACGGTCAGGAGTGGACTTAAATACAACATGATACCTACTGTCCCCGTTAAAGTAATGATACTGGAGAATACTTGAATAAATGAAGAGTTCAACGTTTGACTAATGTTCTCGATGTCATTGGTGAGTCGACTCATAATTTCTCCGTGTTGTCTCTTATCAAAAAAAGAAATAGGGAGACATTGCAGTTTTCCAAATAAATCAGTTCGTAAGCGGTAAACGGTTTGTTGTGCGATACCGACCATCCAATAGTTTTGTAAATACATGGTCAAAGATAGTCCGAAATAAGTCCCAATCAGAATCAAGATGGGCGTAAGTAACCCCTCAAAGGATTGCGGAACGATATAAAGGTCAATAATTTTCCCTAAAATAAATGGACCAGCAAGTGTAAATAAAGAACTGAGTAGGACGAGAAACAATACAACGATGAGTAAAAAACGCTGTTCATCTACCACTTTCCAAATTCTAAGTAAGGTCGTTTGCCAATCTTGCGAACGTTCTTTTTTTCTTTTTTGTGGACCTTGTTTAATTTGTTCTTTCGTTAATATTTTTTTATGTTGAAAAGGCTTTAAAAATTCACTCATTGATCTGAACCTCCTCTTCAGTTTGCGAGGCAACAAGCTTCTGGTAAAGTTCCGATTGTTGAAGCAATTCTTCATGTGTGCCGTACCCTGCCATTTTACCTTCATCTAATAACAAAATATGATCTGCTTTTTGAGCAGTAGGTACTTTTTGAGTAATGATAATCGTTGTTGTATTTAATGCATCGAGTGCTTGTAAAAATTCATTTTCAGTTTTGACGTCCAATGCACTTGTACTGTCATCTAAAATAAGTAATTCTGGTTCTCTTACCAAAGCCCTAGCTATAGATAGCCTTTGCTTTTGTCCTCCTGAAAGATTGACACCGCGTTGACCAATAACCGTTTGATAGCCATCGGAAAATTGTTCAATCGATGAATGGATTTGAGCTTGTTTCGCAGAGTGAATGAGCATATCTTCCGTCGCGTCAATTCTACCCCATCGTAAGTTTTCTTCAATGGTGCCACTGAAAAGAAGCGCACGTTGTGGCACAAACCCGACCGCTTGACGTAAAGTTTCTAATGGCCACTCTTGAATCGGTAAATCGTCTAAAATGATTTCCCCTTCTGTCGGTTCAAAGAGCCTTGGAATCAGTTGAACAAGTGTTGACTTACCAGATCCTGTTGGGCCCATAATGGCTAATCTTTCATTTGGTTCAACAGTGAACGAAATGTTTTGCAATACAGGTTGTTCAGTGCCTTCATATTGGAAACTGACACGATCGAATTGTACCCGACCTTTCAATTGAGTGGACGGTGTTTGCAGTTGTTCTTGTTCATTATCTGAGTTAGATAAAATTTCCTCTAAACGTTCCGAAGATGCTTTCGCACGAGAAAAGACGACGATAATGAAAGAGAACATGGAAAAAGCACCTGTCATTCGAAGGCCATAGTTAATCACTGCAATTAATTCCCCTACTTGAATTTGGTTGGACTGAATTTCAAAAGCACCAAACCAAAGGACAGCCATTAAACTGACATTCATGACAAATAATAAAATAGGTAAAATTAATTCCATCGTTCGCATTGCACGTACGGTGGTTTCTTGTAAGTCACGTGCACTTGTTTTGAAACGATTGGTTTCATAAGTTCCACGTAAATAAGCTTTTACCAATCGAATGGCTTGTAACCCTTCTTGTGTCACTCGATTCACACGATCTAATTTAGTTTGAACTTGTGCAAAAATAGCTACGCCTTTTTTAACCATATAATAAAGAAAAATAGCTAGGAAAGGTGCACTTACCAATAAAAGAGCGGCGAGTTTTACGTTGACTAAAAAAGCCATAATTAAACTTCCAATGACAAGTAACGGTGCACGTGCCATTATTCGTAAGCTCATAAATAAGACGTTTTGAACGATTGTGACATCACTAGTGAGACGAGTGATTAGACTAGAAGATGGGAAGGTCAAAAAAGTCGAAAGAGTAAGCGATTGCAGTTTTTTAAACGTTGCTTGTCTCAAATCAAAGCCGAATCCTTGTGCGGCATGCGCTGCGAAGTAAGAGTTTAATACGCCCGCAACAAATGAAGCGATGGCTAACACCATCATGCCTATTCCGTAGGTCCACACTACAGAAGTGTCACCAGTAGTAATGCCATCATCAATAATTTTTGCAATAAAAAGGGGTTGAAATAACTCAACGGTCAATTCGAATAACATCAAAGAGAAAGCCACAATCATTGCGATTTTATAAGGTAGTGCGTAAGAAAAAACTTTTTTCAATCCATTCACCTGCTTTAACTATTTCGTAAAACGAAGTAACTTTTGTTCACTATTATGTCACATTCTTGAAACGTTGTACATCTTTTAGAAATGAAAAAAAGTCTTGCCAACCCCTAAAAATTAAGATAAGCTAAAATCATCGAGTGCATTAGTGTAGTAATGTACTAAGTGGAGGGGGCGTATTATGTTAAATATGAATAGTGCTGTGCCTATTTATATTCAAATTGCTCAGTGGTTAGAGAATGAGATATTAGTAGATCATTTAAAAGTAGATGACAAAGTGCATTCGCAATATCAACTAGCAGAGCTCTTTCAAGTTAATCCTGCGACAGCAGGTAAGGCCATTACACATTTGATTGAGCACCAGTATGTTTATAAAAAAAGAGGACTTGGAACATTTGTAGCAGAAGGGGCTAAGGAACTTATTCAAATGAAGAGAAAATCGACAACGATGGAGCAAATAATTAGCCAATTAATTGAACAAGCAAAGCTACTCGGTGTGACAGAAACAGAAGTAATAGAAGAATTAAAGAGAGCTTTTAGAGAAGAGGAGTGAAAGAAATGATTGTGATGCAATCTTTGTCTAAACAGTATGGAGCAAAGCATGTTTTGAGCCAGTTAGAAGGTGCCCTTCCTAGTGAGCAAATTATAGGAGTCATTGGGAGAAACGGTGTTGGAAAGTCTACTTTATTTCGTCTATTAGCAGGTCTAGAAAAACCTACCGGAGGTTCAGTTCAATGGGATGGAATTGAAATCTTCAATCAATTACAAGCAAGTGCACATACCCTTTTAATCGATGAACATTTTCAGTTGCTTGAACATTTAACATTAGCTGATGGTATACGGGAGATATGCAGATTTTACCCAGCTTTTGATTTGTCATTGGCAACTGACTTACTGAAACACTTCCAAATACCTTTACAGGTCAGGCAAAAAAATTTATCCAAAGGAATGAATGCAACATTTTGTACAATTATGGGGATTTGTGCAAGGACGTCAGTCACCATGTTTGATGAATCGATGAATGGGATGGACACCGCGGTTCGAAAAGAAATACAACGTGTACTTCTAAAAGATTATGTGGCTTATCCTAGAACAATTTTGTTATCAAGTCATCACATGGAAGAATTGGAGCATTTGTTGTCTCATGTACTTATCTTGCATGAGGAAACGATTCTTTATAATGGTCCTTCAGATGAATTGGCAGAGAAATATGTCGAGTGTATAGGGCGTGAAAAAGAGTTATACAAGCTGCTTGGGGATGCTGCGGTTATCCATCAGTTTGGAGATACCCAGATGAAACATGCAATTGTTGAACGTGCAACCATCCCTGTGCCAATCCACCAGTTAACGACTCAAGGGATACAAGTACAGCGTGTGAGCCTCTCTGATAGTTATGTTTATTTAACACAAAGTGGAAAGGAGCAGATAGATGAAATCTACAAGAAGAGCCAATTCCAATAAAGTCATCCAACAACAATTTCAATTGCTTTTCACCACTCAAACTTGGACCCATTTGGCCTCTATTTTATTTTTGCAAGTGATTTTTACGTTGCTATTTCATACTTTTCAAAATGGTGGTTCACATTATTATTATGATGATGGGTTATCAAATCAGAATTTGGAATTTGTTTATCGTCTGTTGACAGCAGATGGAGCTGTTTTTGTTACTTACTTATATACAGTGATGCTTACTGTGGGATTAGCAGGTCAGAAAATTGAGGGCTTTCAATATCTATTTGTAGCAAATCGTTGGACACAGTTTGCTTCCACAGCAGCCTACGCTGTTGTAATGACTTTGATTTTCAGTTTATTAGGACTCATGTGGGTGATGATTACCCCTTTTTTGGGTTTTTTGATAAGTAGCTCAACAATCTTCATGATGCCATTTTGGACAGAAGAACCTGGATTTTATTTTCTACTGTGGGTGAGACTATGGAGTTACTTACTTTTATTAGCTTCTCTTAGCTATTTAACCGTGACTCTTTTTCGATTTTCAAAGTTTTTCATCCTCGTGAGTATCCTCGTGCTCACGCTAACGGCCTATTTCTTTGGCTCTGAGCTAATAAAGTCATCCCTATTTATCGTATTGGATAATCAGTCTACATGGGGTCAATTTTTGCGAGCTATAGTGATTGTGCTATTTTCCTTTGCTTTGTCTTATCTCGCTCGCAGTCGTATGGAGGTGTTTAGAAAATGACAGAAAACTTGTCTATATGGCTTCTTGTCTTAATCCCCGCCATTTTAGTGTTATTTGCTTTGTATCGGAGGAAAAGTTCTATCGATTTTGGTAAATGGTTTGTCTTTACAATGCTTTTTTTCTTAATTTTAAGTAGTTTATTCAGCCCGTTTTTATTGAAAATGGAAGGACAGGTGAAGAAAGGTCACTCTTTGCAAACGAAAGTGAAGAGCAAAGACTGGGATTTAACT